>NZ_CDRJTB010000021.1:0-82573 GCF_976954365.1 Paenibacillus sp. Marseille-Q9583 | reverse complement strand
CTTCGCGATTTCCTACTCACTCGTTGTTCAGTTTTCAAAGATCAAGCCGTTTATTTCGTCGTTGTGTTGTTCAGCAGCGACCTTTATAATATATCACAGCGTCCTCGTTTTAGTCAACCTTTTTTTTAATTTCTTTTTTCGGTTGTCTTTCGAATGTTTTCGAAAGCACATCTCTGTGTCAGAGGGACGAGTTATAATTTAACACATGAACTAGGAAAGAGTCAACCATAAATTTATTAGAATAAATATGAGCGCATCATAGTAGCGAGCAAACAAAAAAGAGAGTGCTCAGCCTCTCCCTATCCCTACTTATTTTATCTATAGATTACCGGCAAATCCTGCATCTAATTTCTTCTCTATAAGGTATATCGGATCGCATGACCCTCTCCCCCATGACCGTCAGCCCATAAAGTAATCTCACGGATTAGCGAACGAGAAACAAGCTTTCGTAAAACTAGGGGCAACTCAGCCTCTAATTGACACAGGCCAGAATGCTGTAGTAATTCTTTTATACTCCACGCTTCCTTACGGCTATTCAGAATATTGAAAAGCAATGCACAACAATCCGTCATTTTGGACATGATCCCAAATTCACATGCTAGAAGAACAAGCTCTACTCTTTGCTCTAAGGTCTCCGTGCTGATGGTTAGTTCCTCATATAGTTTATGGACAGAAGTGTTCATACTTTTAACCTGCTCCCAAACAGCAGGCTCTGGAAATGAACCAGATTCACTCACTTCTATTCTTGCCCAATGATATAGAGCCATCAATACACAGTTATATGCATCCATAATGTAGCCAGCTTCTATATATCGTTTAGATTTCACATACAAATGCAAGAATCGTGCAAACTCCATGAACTCAACTCGTTCCTTAAGAGGCCCTTCAAATTGTAAAATCTCCCGGCGCATATCCCCTAGTATTCCTTTGGGATCCCAGATCACTTCCCCAATCATCAAACTAGTAAGGAGCTCGTTATTATCTCCCGCCATGACAGCCCGCTCCAAAGCGGAAAGGCCAATATGGACTGACTGGGTCCGTGTGTCACCGGCAATGGTGTGGCGAACAATATGTTCTAAATCCTGTTCCTCATGTAAAACTAACACAACCATATCAAAATCGTGAAGTAGCGCGCTTTGAAAAGGAGTACTCCCTTTCTGCCGCAAAGCGACAGCTCCTAAAACATTTTCTTCAAACGTTTCTCCACTCAACAAAGTTACATTGGATAATTCCATGCTTCCCTCCATTAAATTTGGCGAATTTGCGTCCAGTCAGTTATAATTCAGTTATAATTATTATTCTACATATGAAAGACAGTTCCTTCTGAACAACCCAACTATATTTAGTGAGGAGCAAACACTCATGAAGTTTAAAACGGCTAAGATCAACGCTTTTCGCACATGGGGATTACTGCTCACAATGCTCGGAATGGGACTTATGGTTTTGGGTACAGCAGGCATCGTATTCTGGGGATCAACTGGGAAAGTATTCGCTGGAATCGGACTTGTAATCGGTTTAATTTCCATGATGGCAAGTCTTGCGATCTATTTCTGGGCTGGCATGCTCTCAACGAGTGCAGTTCAGCTAGAATGCCCTGAGTGTCACAAGCTGACCAAGATGCTCGGTAAAACAGACCGCTGTATGTTCTGCCACACCATTCTTACTATGGATCCGGCCGAGGCCACTATTACTGCAGATCAGCTTGAGCATCAGCAACTAAACCACTAAACACACCTTACAGAGGCTCATTACTAACTAGTTAAAATGCACTCAAATATTTGCTAATACAACAAAGAGGCCCCCGATATGGGAGCCTCTTTGTTTGTTATAAATGAAATTATGATTACTTATGAATCTCTTGTAATGCTTCCCATGCTGATGGATTGCTAAAACTGCGATTCCATGATCCGATGCCTCCAAGCCCCATGGACTTAGCAAGCTCAACTCTTGATTTTAAGCTCACCTTATCTTCTATCCATATTTTCTTAAGAGCGCCATCTTCCTTGTACTCTACGTAATTCTGCCCAGCATCCTTATCAAATGTAGGAGTTAGCTTCTTCTCTTTGATAATTTTTTCAACGGCATTCATACTAACGGATTTGGAGCTTACCTTTGTCTTGCCATCTACTTGAGCCTCAGTCCAGATGCGGGTGTACAATGGGATCCCCAAAATCACCTTCTCAGGCGGCACATTGTCTTCCTCTATGATCCGGCTTATTGAATTCTCTACCCAAGGTAAGGAGGCAACAGAGCCCGCGATAGGGCTAGCTGCCCAATGTTCATCATAAGCCATCACGATTAGATAATCGACTAATGTCCCAAGAGCCTTACGATCAAGGAATGCTGACCACATCTCGCTATTGGATTTAGGTGTCACGTCTATGGAGACGATTAGATTCTTAGCCTGAGCCATCGGTTTTAGCTCTCTCATAAATTGAGTGACATTCTCTCCGTCTTTCGTATACACATTCTCAAAATCGATATTAATTCCATCCAAATTGTATAAATCCGAATATTCTAAGATCTGTACGATTGCATTCATCCGTTTCTCATAGCTGGACAATGCCTCAGTAGTCATGTCTGGATCGAAGCTATTGCTAAGCAACCCCCATACCTCTAACCCGCGCCCATGCGCCCACTGCACATACGCACTGTCGGCCTGACTGCGCACATTGCCATCGCCATCTATAATACTAAACCAAGTTGGGCTAGCCACGTTAACGCCTGGTAGCTCACCGAAGGTTTCTGGGTTAGGTTTGCGTTGGTAAACAGCCTCCCAATACAAATTCACTGACTTCCCTTTCCAGTTACGTTCAGCGCGTGTTGGCGTGGATTTTTTCGGTTCCACTGTCTTTTGACCGTCCCGAACAATGTCACTTGCCTTGGCATAACCTGCATACCCGCTGCTTAATTGCACAAACAGCCAGTCCTTATTTTCTTCATTCCAAATATTCACGACTGCCCCAGGAGACATATCCGCAACTATAGGTGCGTGAATGGATGCCTCATTTCGTAGAGCTACTGACTTGTCGCCTTCTTCACCTTTAACTTTTCCTAACGAGACAGATTCTCCTGCCGTCATTAGTAGTATTGCTCCGGTATTCGTATCCTCCTGTATTTCAAACCCATATAGATCTTCTAATACATCCGCAGGAAGGTAGGTCACTTTCTCCTTTACTTCAGGCGCTAACCGCAGGTGCAGCGGACGATTGTTCAGACTAGCATCGGTTTTATCCTCCTGCATGTAAAGGAGCTCACTATCCGTTGATAGGATGACCGATTTCGTCTTCTCTTCATAACGAATGGAAGGATCCACATACTCTTGCAACAATGGTAATGGTAATAACATGCTATCCCCAGTCCCCGAGGCAGAATAACCTGTATGCTCTCCTTTTACAAAGATGGGGTGCGCTTGAGCTTTCCAATCTACATCTATATGCTGACGATTTGGCAATACATAAAACACTACCCAATATGCTGCTGCTACAATGATTAAAAGTCCAAATAACCGCCTAAAAAAACCTCCGCGCTTTTTGACGCGCCTCTGTCCCAGTCTTCTGTCCAAAATATATCCTCCAGATAATAATATGATTTTTAATAGAGTCTAACATTACGATTATAACATCCACTTGGTTTCGTATAACCAGTAGAAAATAGTCATTTATCCTACAAATTGTTATATTAAACGTTTTCGTTCTTATATTTGTAAAAAAATAAAAACGTGAGTCCTCCGCTTTCGGATTTCGCACGTTTAGTGATAACTTGGTAGATCGCCTTGATACCGTTCTATTCTAGTCTTAATGCTGTTTCTCTTTACAACTTGAGCAAAATCCATGCAGTTCCATACGCAATCCTGTAATCTTAAAGCCTGTAGCTTGCTCAGCATGCAGCTCTACATCCCTAAGCGAAGGATAACTGAAATCCTCAATCTTACCGCATTTCTGACATATAACATGATAATGATCAGACACATTGGCATCAAAACGGCTGGAGCTATCCCCATAGGTCAACTCACGAACCATGCCAGCTTCCATAAACATCTTGAGATTATTATATACGGTTGCCACGCTCATGCTCGGAAATTTAGGCTCTAATGCCCGATATATATCGTCAGCTGTAGGATGATTCATCGCTTCCATCAAATACGTAAGAATCGCATGACGCTGGGGCGTTATACGGACACCTGTTGTTTTTAATTGTTCCAATGCATGTTGTACGCCACTCCCCATGACTGTCACCGCCTTTTAAATTTAAAAATAAAAGAAATATTTCTTATAAGTGTAAGACTGGGTTTTCAATCTTGTCAACGAAGTCGATACATTATATTCATTATTATATAAGAAAAATTACTTTTTTCAATAACCTCTCACATTTAAGTTACTGTTTCCCTCAACCTGAATCTTGAACTCACCTGTGCCCACTTCACCAGATATCTTCTTCTTATCAATGGTTAAGGTAGGTAAATCTGAAATAATATCGCCATATCCACTTGAGCCATTCAACTTATAGTTCCCTAACTGCGACAAATACAATTGAATATCACCAACTGCACTATAAATATCCCAGTCTCCTCCGACTTCATGTGAACGAACATCAATGATGCCATTCAAGGATTCTGCATGCAGCTTCGATCTGGCTCCATCAATCTCTAAATTACCATTTTTGCTAGAAATATCGATTTCAGCTTCATTCCCGGTTGCACCGATATTGCCAACTGCCGTTGATAATTTCAAGGCTCCTGTGACATTCCAAGCATTCATATTGCCACCGCTCGTTGATAAATCAACACTGCCCTGGACGGATCTCGCACGCACAGCTCCATTCAGTGTTTTCCCTTTCACATTACCAAAGATACGATGAAGAATAAGTTCTCCATTCCCCGTTTCCAGCGAAATATCTTCGATCGCTTCTATGTTCTGCAGGGTGATCCCACCATTCATAGTGCGAACATCGAGGTTAAACCGGCGGTCTTCCGGCAAAGAAATGTCCAAATCCATTCGCGGCTGACGCTTACCTGATTCTCCGTACGCCTTGCTGTTTGAAGTGATTTTTATAGTTGGTCCTTCAACAACATCCACAAAGGACTGTTCCGAAATGGCCTCAGCCATCGGACCTTCCAATTGATCTACCCAAACTGTAGTAGTAATTTGAATATTATCTACGGGAGCCCGGTGCAATAAAATATCTCCATTAATACCATCAACGGATATTTTGGCTGTATTTAACTTCACTGGAACAATAAGTGGAGCCTTCTGAAATTTACTTCCCTTCGCCTCGCCATAGTCGACTGCAGCTGCTGTAAGGTTGAGACTCACATTTTTCCACAGATATAAGTAATGTTCTTGTTCGGCAACGATAAACACACTCGCAGCAAGCAATATAGCAGATAAAAGGCCGCGTAAATCCAATCTGATTCTTGTTCCCTTTTGTACAGAGCCTGAACGACCTGAGAAGAAATACATGAACAGGAACTCAATCCCCCATAACACCGGGATGACCGGCCACCACTTCAAGAGTAAAAGCATATAATCCGACCCGTCTTTCCAATCCAGAAACAACGGGATGGCAATAGCAATAAGCAAGACCGATGCCGTATATCTTCCTACACGCCGGTTATGAGACTCATTTTTTTTGCGCGAAACGATTCCTCTGACAATTTCTCTCGCTCCTACATATATACCACCACATAATAAAACTGCAGACACCGCCGCTTCGGAGTAATGCTCAATAAAAAATTGCAGCCATGCTGGCTTTTGGCGAAACAGAATGAGAAGCGCTCCCCCTAAAAGAAGTAGAAATCCAAAGGATACGCCAGGTTCACTGACGATACTACGACGCTTAGGAGGTGTAGTTATTTTTGCCACAGAATCATCAAGCTCTTGATCTTCAGGGTAACGGAGAATCTTGTCCGCTGATTGCAGTACATCATACACATTATAGAAATATATCGCCGGAATAATTAGTGCAAGTAAAATAAGCAACGGAACATTAATCTGCATTCCAATGGATGAGAAATAAATTAAAGCTGAGATATCCAATAGTATCAAGAAGATAAAGGTAATTCCTTTGCGGAGAAGCCCAAAGTATAAGTGCCCAGTTCCTGGGATGAGAGCTGCCAATAGTCCAGCGATAAATTTGCGTTTGCGGCGGCGCCGTTTTGGACGTGGAGGGATTATCTTCTTCTGAATCTCACTCTCCATAGTCTCAAGATCGGCTGAACCCCGCTGCTCTTCCTGCGCTGAGAGTATTGCAGAATCATTTGTCATATCTCGGCTCCTCCTTTCGTAAACATGGGTCTGTGTATATGCTTCTTCAAAGTGAACCACTCCGATAAAAATCAATCAATTCCACACCGGGAGCAACTTCCTGCGATCCCATAGGTACAAAACCATGCTTGCTGTACAAAGAAACGGCAGGCAGGTTTAGCTTCCCCGTAGATACGATGTATTGCTCCATCCCTGAAAAATGTTCAAATACATATTCCAAGAGACTACTTGCAATACCTCTGCGGAAAAAGTCCGGTCCCACCATCATCCGCGTAATCGTGAGTTTGCCCGGGGATTCTTCTTCTATAGCAATAGCACCCATCAGTTCTTCATCTTTATCAAAGCAGCCGTAAAAATCCTCTTTAGAGTGGCTGAGCATCTCTCTCGTCTCCATAAGCGGTGGGATCTCACGAAACCCTATTAACTCCGCTTCTAGCCGGTAGGCCTTATGCTGGAGGCTCCATAGTTCATTAACGGTACTATCATCCTGGAGGTTTAGCTTAATAATTGTATTCATCCCTACTAGTCCCCTTATATGCCGCTAAGGGCCTGCCGTTGCCGACAAGCCCTTAGCTTATTACATAAGTATATTACCCCAAGTATAAACACCTTTGGCGTCCTTTTATCGACGACAAGCGTTTATACGAGAAATATAAGGATAAAGTATAGTGTAAAACTTATACTTTCTTATATTTCAAATAAAGGTTAGCTGCTCAATACCTCGATCAGAAGTTTATTCGCAAGACCTGGATTTGCCTTACCTTTACTTTCTTTCATAACTTGTCCTACGAGGAAACCGATGGCCTTCTGTTTACCTGCTTTATAATCTTCCACTGATTGTGGATTGGCAGCTACGACAGCTTCCACAATTCCTTTAATGGCACCTTCATCGCTGATTTGTACCAGACCTTTTTCCTCTACGATTGCAGCAGGCAATTTACCGCTCTCTAGCATTTCTTTAAATACCGTTTTAGCGATCTTGCTGCTGATAGTTCCACCTGCAATGAGGCCGATCATTTCCCCGAGCCCTTGCGGCGTAATTTTGACCTGAGACAATTCCAGGTTATTACTATTCAAATAAGCAAGCAGATCACCCATGATCCAGTTAGCTACAGCCTTGGCATCCTGCGTATAAGTAAGGCATCCTTCGAAAAAGTCCGCTAGCGGTTTAGAGGAAGTAATCACGCCAGCATCATAAGCTGTAAGACCCAGTTCTTCACTGTAGCGAGCTTGTCTTGCATCCGGTAGTTCCGGGATCGTCGAACGAATGGATTCTTTCCAAGCATCGTCAATATGCAGCACGATCAGATCTGGATCTGGGAAATAACGATAATCGTGCGCTTCTTCTTTTCCACGCATAGATAAAGTTTTCCCTTGGGCTTCATCCCAGCGGCGAGTCTCTTGTACAACTACTCCACCATCATCCAGGATCTCAGCCTGACGATATTGTTCATACTCCAGTCCACGCAGCACACCGCGGAAGGAGTTCATGTTCTTAAGCTCTGCTCTAATACCGAATTCCTCTTGTCCTTCTGGACGTAGACTGATGTTCGCGTCACAGCGCATCGATCCCTCTTCCATCTTGACATCGGATACGTCGCAGTATTGCATAATGGCACGGATTTTCTCCAGATAAGCACGAGCTTCCTCTGGCGAGCGCAAGTCTGGCTCAGATACGATTTCGATAAGCGGTGTTCCCACCCGGTTGAAATCGACGAGCGATGCAAAACCGCCATCTACGTGCGTCAGCTTACCCGCATCCTCTTCCAAATGAAGACGAGTAATACCGATCCGTTTCGTTTCTCCATTCACTTCAATGTCGATCCAGCCGTTCAAACCGATAGGCTGATCGAACTGCGAAATCTGATAAGCTTTCGGCGAATCCGGGTAAAAATAGTTCTTGCGGTCGAATTTACTAACATCACCAATGGTACAATTTAGCGCCATCGCTGCTTTCATAGCGTAATCTACCGCTTGTTTGTTAAGAACTGGCAATACGCCGGGGTGACCCAGGCAGACAGGACAGGTATGCGTGTTAGGCGGGGCTCCAAATTCAGTGGAGCATCCGCAAAAGATTTTGGAGTTGGTATGAAGTTCTACGTGAACCTCTAAGCCGATGACTGTTTCGTATTTAGACATAAGTAATCCCATTCCCTCCTTTACTACAGCTGTGGACGCTGCTTGTGATGATCAGTATTTTGTTCAAAAGCGTGAGCAACACGCAGAATCGTACTCTCGTCAAATTCTTTACCGATAATTTGCAAACCTACTGGCATGCCTTCCGCAAAGCCACAAGGAACGCTAACGGCAGGAATACCTGCCAAGCTCACAGGAATCGTGAGAATATCGTTCAGATACATGGTCAGCGGATCCTCCGTCTGTGAACCTAATTTGAATGCTGTCGTAGGCGCTGTTGGCCCGATGACCACATCATATTTTTTAAAGATGTCATCAAAGTCCTGTTTAATCAAAGTACGCACCTTTTGTGCTTTTAAATAGTATGCATCGTAATACCCGGAGCTGAGTGCATAAGTTCCCAACATAATACGACGTTTGACCTCAGGGCCAAAGCCGCGACTGCGGGAATTAAGATATAGATCAAGCAATCCTCCGCCTTCATCTACACGTGCACCATAACGCACACCGTCAAAACGCGCGAGGTTAGATGAAGCTTCCGAAGAGGACAGCAAATAATAAGCTGCTACTGCGTATTCCGTATGTGGTAACGAAACTTCCTCCCAGACAGCACCCATTCCTTCCAGCACCTTAAGTGCGGACAAGACTGTCTCACGCACAGAAGCATCGACACCTGCTCCTAAGTATTCCTTCGGTACAGCAATGCGAAGTCCGGAAACATCACCAGTCAGAGAACTCAAATAATCAGGAATTTCTACTTTAGCTGAAGTAGAGTCCTGGGCATCATAACCAGCAATCGCTTGAAGCACATATGCAGAATCCTCTACATTACGTGTTAATGGTCCAATCTGATCGAGTGAGGAAGCAAAGGCTACCAGTCCATAACGTGATACAAGACCATAAGTAGGTTTGAGACCTACAACACCACAATAGGAAGCAGGCTGGCGGATGGAACCCCCAGTATCCGAACCTAGTGAGAAGAATACTTCGCCAGCAGCTACTGCAGCAGCAGATCCACCACTGGAACCGCCGGGCACACGCTCTAAATCCCAAGGATTGCGTACAGGACCAAAGCTTGAATTCTCATTAGATCCACCCATTGCGAATTCATCCATATTCAATTTACCGATCGTTACGGCATCTGCCTGCTGCAGTTTAGAAGCCACAGTAGCGTTATAAATCGGCTGGAAATCTTTCAAAAATTGGCTGGCACAGGTCGTGCGTAGTCCCTTAGTTACAATATTATCCTTAATTCCGGCAGGAAGACCAAACAGCAATCCACGTGCTGCTCCAGATGCCAGTTTGTCGTCCAAAGCGCGTGCGGTGCTACGAGCGCCCTCCTCGTTCAAGGTCAAAAATGCATTTACTTTCTTATCCCGCTCAGCGATAATCGCCAGTGATTCTTCAGTCAGTTCACTGACCGATACTTCTTTAGCAGTTAACATGCGATGTACTTCAGGCAATCGATTTTGAAACAGGCTCAAGATTCTTCCCCCTTTCTAATTATGTAGTTATTCCAAAACAGCTGGAACCTTGAAATGTCCGTCTTCATCATCCGGCGCGTTAAGAAGTGCTTCCTCTTGCGTTAGGCTTTCCTTCACAACATCATCACGCATCACATTACTGACCTGCAGTACATGCGTGGTCGGCTTCACATTCTCCGTATCTAGCTCATTCAACTTCTCAGCATATTGTAAAATAGCATTCATTTGTTCTGTAAAGGTTGCCTCTTCTTCCGGGCTCAATTGCAGACGAGCCAGCTTGGCCACATGCTGCACATCTTTAACGGTAATGCTCATAAGATAAATCCCTCCTGTTTAAAGGGCTAAAGCGCCCGGATAACGTTTTTAATTATATTGTAGAAGCTTGGACAATTCAATGATGGGGTTATAACAAAAAAGCCGGCTTTCGCCGGCCTTCCTTAAATCCAAGCTCTAAGATTCACTTGTTTGATGAAATCTGCTTGGGACATGCTTTCGGTTGACGTTGTTTCCGTCTCTTCTGTATCCATATCTTCACCGTTCATCAAATGATGGAACAGCTTCTCATTGTACGTGGACAAAGCATAATCAATTAACGCTTCATGCGTTGCTCTTTCAGCCTCAGCTACTAATAAATGTTCTTCCGCCTCAATGTCTTCAGCCGGAACATAAAAGTTCCTGTTGGCTTCCGGTACACGTATAACATAGTCAAACGCATTATCGGGATTGCGGTCGTAAGCAATTAGGTAGCCGTATTCCCCGATAGGAAGACTCTGCTCAAAAGCGTCCGCAACAATGACAATCTTTTCTCCTAAACGCAGCATCGCCCTACCTCCTGACCCCAAAATCTATCATGATTTTGCTTGTTTCAACAGTCTACTAAAAAAAGATAGAACTGTCTAGCAGCAGTCCAGACGATCCTGAAAATTCTACCAAGAAATAGAAGGATAATTTATAGTGTGAAACTTATACTTTCTTATATTTTTAAATATACTATATTCGATAGAGCAGAGCTTAATAATCAATCAGGAAAGTTGTTCTTTCTTGTCAAAAGCGCAGACCCAACAAGGCAAATTATGATCAATACACTGGCAGAAAGATATGGACCTGCTCTAAAGCCCTCTCCGTCAGTAAGAATTCCTGCTGACAGCCCGGAAAGTCCTGCGGGTGTCCAGTCAAACCATTTAGGCAATAAGCTTAAGCCTAATGAGAATCCAGCCATTAACGCCAGTGCTAAAAAAGCAGCTACTGGAGGTCTTAAAAAGGCACTAAACAACAACGTAGCCGAGACAACACATAATAACCATAAACCATATACTCCTGAAGCTGCGATAGCATCGCCCCATGGTACTGAACCAATTAGCTGCTCCGTGTAATAAGCTGCACCCGCTGCACCCAATCCAAGCGCAACAACAAGCAGGGTGAGTTGAGCTGTCCATTTAGCGATCACTATTGCCGCGGGAGAAACCGGTCTTACTAGAATTAACTCCATAGTTCCGCTATAGCGTTCTCCAGCTAAAATATTCATCGAGCCTAGCGCCAATACCAACATTCCAATTGTTCCATACTGTCCCAGTGCTTGCGCCATCACAACTGCGGCACTCGGTATTTCATACCCTTCCAGCAGACCTGGGGGCACATCCCCGGAGGCTTTTAATATTTCCGGCAAATAATAAATAGTTAAAGGCTGCATAATGCCTAAAATGATGAACACGACAGGTATCCAGATTAGCTTATAACTGCGAGCCATCTCGAGCATTTCTTTTCGATAAAGGACCCAGGTGCTGCTCATACGCCCACCACCTTCATAAATAAATCCTCTAACGTGGAAGAGCCTGCTTCAAATTGCAGCAATGGAATTTCGAGCTGCGCTGCTTCTTGCAAAATCGCCTGGCGGGCCTTTTCTACATCATTCACATTAAATACCGCATGATCTCCAAACAACTCCGACTCCAGTACAAACGGCTTGGAGGCAAGAGATTCCAGCCACTGAATGGCTTCTTTGTGCTTCTCGGTACGTAAACGAATAACAGGAAGGCTGTATTGTGAACGAAGCTGCGACAGAGCCCCCTGCTCAGCAATGCGTCCATGATTCATTAAAATAATATCATCACATATCTCTTCCGCGTCATGCAGCACATGCGTGGAGAAAACTACCGTTGTCTCTTCACGTATTTCTCGTAGCAATTCCATCACTTCCCTGCGGCCGATCGGATCAAGTGCAGATACGGGCTCATCCAGTAAAAGCAGTCGAGGGCGATGCACAAGTGCCTGCGCGAGACCCAACCGCTGCTTCATCCCCCCGGAATATCCACCAATCCTGCGGCGTGCATCGTCTTTGAGGCCTACACGTATAAGCGATTCCAAAGCGCTGCTTGTTGCTTCTTTAGCTCCCATTCCACTAAGCTTTGCAGCAAACACAACATATTCCTGTCCAGTCATCCACCCATAAAAGGCTGGTGACTGTGGCACATATCCTAATCCCCTGCGATATCCTGCTCCCGGACGGCTCCCCTCAAATGAAATCATTCCAGAGGTGGGTTCTAACAGCCCTGCCAGCATACGAAGTGTGGTCGTTTTCCCAGCACCGTTAGGCCCCAGTAAAGCGACGCACCGTCCTTTCTCAATTTCAAAGCTTATATCATTTACGGAAACATGCGCCCCATAGATTTTGCGCAAATTCGTAACTTGAAGGAGTGACATCAGACATCTTTCCTTCCTATTGTGAAATAAGCTACGCTGCCTAATATATTTCCGCAAATAATGATAATAATCCACATCCATTTTGGACCACGAACATTATCCGCTTTGGCCAGAGAAATCAGTCCAATAATAGCAAGCAAAGCCTGCAGAATGATTAACGGCATGATTAATCCCCAATTCACATCTTCCATGAAGTACCACTCCCTTTGTGTAATGAAAGGAACGAGCTCATATCCTGGACCTTCACAACTTCTTTCTCCTACGTCTTTCCGGTAGAATAACAACAAGTAAATAGACCAAAGCGGGTGAAGGAACTGTAGTTATAGCCCATAGACCCCAGAACCAGGCTTTTCTTCCGCGTCGTCTTGCGTCCCGGAATAGCAATGTCCCTTGCAGCATTAATGCTAACGCTATGCAAAACCATAACCATAGAGGCACATCCTGCAGCTCATTCATTCTTGCGCACCTTCTCTGTTCCTCCTGATCCTCGCTATTCCTAGAGCACTGAGTCCCGCAATAGGAATAATCGCTTGAATAATCCAATAGATCATCGGTGCAGAACCGAGAATGGATAGAAATACGCTGATCAGGATCAACGATATGCCCCAGAATAACAGCAGCTCTTTACGTTCCGTGCTCTTTCTAAACACAGAGGCATCAACCATTAATCTCTCCAGTTCCTGTAATGAAGGTGGTGTGATGTCATTATATTGTGCATCTAACCGGTCAAGCTCATCTGAAAGCTTATGCAAATACAACTCAGGCTCCTTAACTTTATCCTTCTCCATCCTCATTCAGCTCCTTTCGTAGTTGGTTAAGTCCAAGGGATACACGCGACTTGACTGTACCTGAAGGAACTCGCAGGATTTCGCCAATTTCGTCATAACTATAGCCATAGTAATGCTTCAGTAGCACAGCCACTCTTTGCGCAGAAGGTAATTTGGAGAGGGAATCCAGCACTGCACTCCACTCTTCCCCCCTGCTCTCAAATCGCCAACGAATCGAACGGATCCCCTGTTCCTGTTGCTCCCGCTGTTTCCATTCCGCTTCACGCTTCCAGCGCCGCTTGCGATCAATGAATATTCTGGTGGCAATTGTGATTAACCAAGAGGAAAAGGAAGAAGTTCCGTTATAGGTGTTGATCTTCTCCATACATCTGACCATGGTGTCCTGTACAAGATCCTCTGCCAGCAAGGGGTCCATGGTCACCTTGATTAAATATTTGAATAAAAAAGTATAGTGTTCTCGCAGCAGTGAAGACAGTGCTGAAGTATCTCCCTGCTGTGCCCTTCTGATTCTCTCCAGCGACTGATCGCTCATCTGCCCCTCCATTCAAGATTTCGTTTCTATTTGTAGTACGAATATGTATTATGATTCGTTCATTCCACTCCATAATTATTTTTTGAGATCCCACAACTTGCGCCGCCAGGGCTGAATTATCCCTTTCCTTGCCGGAAAATGCCAAAAAAGAGGCGTTCTTCTGAGCTCGCCTCCTGAAACCACTGGTACTCCCCCGTAAACCCCACAGGTCTCCTGAAGCAAGCCATTACGAAGTTCCTTATTTTCAAATTGTATGTCTCTACGTTCTATGGATGAACAAAAGCCACCCTTTCCTGAACACTCCGAAAAAAATCGGCAATTACTGCTGCAAAAATGGTTCCATTTCTCCTTGGAGTCATACCAACCGTAGTCCAGCGGGTAGTATATATTCTTCTCCATTCTACTTCCCTCCATGCTTTTAAGCCTATATGAAGACAAAAAAAAGAACGCAAACCGGGATTAATTCCGCAGTCTGCGTGCTTCGCGAGGTTAATGTTACATTTAATTAACCTCATTCTAGTCCTTTTGTAGTCTTTTGTCTATTAAAACTTCCTCGGTTTTTGTCGGTTCTACTAGAACCAACGTCTATTGAGGAACATAAGGGTTGCGAATCTTTTCAAATCCAATGGTTGTCCGTGGACCATGTCCTGGATAAACCTTTACTTCATCATCCATTTTGTATAGCTTGCCACGAATAGAATCGAAAAGATCCCGTTCCCTACCACCAGGCAAATCTGTGCGCCCAACTCCCATTTTAAAGAGTACATCTCCAGAGAATAGATCATTTCCACAAAGGAAACTTACACTGCCTGGAGAGTGACCAGGTGTATGGTACACACGGAAGGTGTGTCCAATGAACTGCAGAACTTGCCCTTCTGCCAGATCATATTCCGCAGGGTCTGTAGCTAGAGGAGGTGACACCTCCGACCACATTAGTGAACCGTTCAGCTTGGGGCTGCTTAGCCATTCACTTTCAAGTGGATGTAAATAAACAGGGCATTTCTTAGCTTTACGAATTTCGTCTACACCGCCCATATGATCAAAATGTGCATGTGTTAACAAAATAGCTTCGATTTCCATTCCTTCGATACTCCGCACTAATGCAGCAGGATTCATACCAGGATCTATGATGATACCCTTCGCAGGATCCGCACCTGTCAGTAAGTAGGCATTCGTTTGAAGCGGACCTAGATTAAATGAACGTATATTTAGCATCGGTTTAGAATCCGGAAATCAGACTACGCAGTTCTTTTGCGATAACTGCCTGATATTCCGTTCCTTCCCCATAGGCTTGCCCCATGGCCTTACGTGCATCTGCGATTTTGCTGTCGTAATCAGCGGCCTCACGATCAGGATTCTCACGTTTGAACTCTCTCATTATACGTTGCACATCCTCTGGTCTAGGACCCCAATGTCCGAGCACATATCCTCCAGTGTCTGCAAAAATCACGACTGGGACAGATCTGCCACCCATGGTCAAGAAATCATCCATAAGCTCCGGATTCTCTTCTAAAATAAATACCTCTGTCTTCATTCCCGCCGTCTCCAGAATACGGAATACAGCAGGAACATTGCGTACTACGTCTCCACACCAATCCGCTGCTAGGATAAGTACCCGCAAATCGTCGCGATGGTTCAGACTTTCGAAATATTCCTTATCGCTCTCATCTTCCCAATTAAACTTCTCATACCAGGATTCAAAAGCCTGTTGATTCTTCGTCATACTTTCTACGAATTGGCGCGGTGTTAGGCCTTTTCCAAACTTTTGAGCTACATTCTGCTTCATTTTGTAGTCCCCTTTTTCTTGGATTTGTACCATTTAAACACAAAGTAAATGATGATCAGAGCGATCGCTACAAGTATAATTTCGTTGGTATACTTAGCTGCTACTTTGTCAATATCTTCCCATTTATTCCCCAAGGTCATACCCAGATATACAAACAGAGCACTCCATGGAATAACAGCAAGCGTAGTCAACAAAGTGAACTTACCTAAAGGCATTTTCGATATCCCAGCTGGAACGGAAATGGCATGACGAACAACCGGAATAAAACGTGCTGTAAAAATTACGCCAGTCCCGTACTTATTGAACCACTCTTCCGAATGGTCAATATGCTTCTTTTGAATGAAAATATATTTCCCGTATTTCTCCAAAACAGGTCTGCCACCATAACGACCAATCCAATAAACAAAAATCTGTGCAATGACTCCGCCGATCGTACCGAATAATACGGCGCCAAAAAAATTAATATCTCCACTCCATACTAAAAAGCCACCGAAAGCCAGTACAATTTCACTCGGAATAACTTCAATCATAAGTCCGATCATAATCCCAAAATAACCAAGACTCTGAATCCATTCAAACAATGTTGAGATCAGATCAGAAATAACATGCAACCGTACTCCTCCTCCCTTTTCCGCAGAATATGGCTATGTATCTAGCATAAACATCTTTGGCGTCTATATAAAGACGCTTAGCGTTTAAGCGAGAAATATAAGAACATAAAGTATAGATGTTAAACTTATACTTTCTTATATTTTTAAAAGCTCTGCCGCTCTGCTCTATTTTCCAGTTTCTCTTAGCCTATTCTAGCACAAGCAACCTTATCACATCTACTTACAGCGGCGAGGCCATTATCCTATATCGACCCTCTCTTAAAAAGAGTTAGAACTACCTGTATAACCAGAAAAGGTGTACACTTCCAGCAATGAAGATGGAAATGGACACCTGTTTGTCTAAAATGTAAAAGCTGTTTAATAAGCGGTCCATCCGGCGTCCGCCGTTATTACCGTTCCATTCACGAAGCTCGCAGCTTCTGAAGCCAGGAATAAAGCTATCGATGCGGTCTCGCTGCTTTCCCCTGTTCGCAGCATGGACGCCATACCATCTCCTGCCTTTTGACTACCAAAAGCACTCGGATTAGACAAATCAATATTCGCCTTTACCCCACCTGGTGCTATAGCATTTTCGGTGACAATTTCTTTCTCAATCAAAATGGGGGGAATACGCATTGACAGATAAGAATATGAATGGTTATTATATATTTAGACAATTACCTAAATATCGAAATGGTGGGTGGAATATGAATGAGTCTTTCAAAGCACTAGCTGACCCTACCCGTCGCCAAATCATTCGGTTACTAAGGGAGAAGGACCGAACCGCAGGTGAAATTGCTGATTTTTTCAACATGTCAAAGCCGAGCATTTCTCATCATCTGAATGCACTGAAGCATGCCGATCTCGTTCAGGATGAACGAAAAGGTCAATTCATTATGTATTCATTAAATACGACGGTTCTCGAAGAGGTTCTTGGCTGGTTTCTCGAGCTAACAGGCACGGGAAAGCAAACGGAGACGGGAAGCAAATCACTGGACGGAAAACAAAGCCGTCAGGATATGGATTCTGAGAAGGAGGCTGATTGATGATGAAGGATTTTAAATGGAGATGGCAAGATACACTGATTGTAATATTAGGTTTAGCTTCATTAGCTTATGCTTTAATCAATTACGGCAAGCTGCCACAGGAGTTGCCCGCGCAGTGGGGAATTACAGGTAAAGTCAACCGGTATTGGGATAAAAACATAGCTATTTTTATGTTCGGAATCCTGGGTATTGTGCTTCCGCTGATCATGCAATTCACACGTAGCATCGATCCTAAACGGGAAAATTATAAGAAGTTCGAAAATGCCTATGCTATGAGCAGACTCGCTATTGGGGTGCTTTTTAATCTCATGCTCGTGCTCACGGTTGCTTACGGTCTGGGTAAAGATATTAATGTGGGTAAAATTGCTATAGGAGCCCTAGGATTGATGCTTATTGCGCTCGGCAACTACATGCCACAGGTAAAAGATAATTATTTGTTCGGTGTTCGCACAGCATGGACGCTCTCTAGCCCAGAGGTTTGGCGAAAAACACATCGTCTTTCCGGAAGAATGTGGATGATCGGCGGTCTGCTTATTTTTGGAGGAGCCTTTTTGAGCGGCGTCTTGTCTCAGACCCTTATTATTACGGCACTTGTGCTTGTTATTCTCGTTCCTGTTCTGTACTCTTGGATCATTTCACGTCAGTTAAAATCGTGAAGCCAATACACTAAGCCGTCGACTCAAGTCGTCGGCTTGTTCTGTTATTTGGAACTTCCGGTCATTATGCTGCTCACCTTTACTTGCCTCGTATTTTGCCAACACTTTATACTCCCGCAGAAGCTCGTTCCCTGAGGCAATACAGCTTATGGCCTCCATTCGATTCCCTTCCGCTAACTTTTTCCGGCCCATCATAAGCATGCCTTCAATCCCTTTGACCCACTTAACAGAATTGTATTTATCAAGCTGAATACTTCGGCGTATCCAATATAATGCAGCTCCCGGATCATCACTGTACATCCATCGTCTAGCCATTTCCCAGTTTAAACTTGCATTCTCCGGAGAATATTGCAAACTCTGCTGGAGTATACTCACGCTCTGTTTACCCGTAAGTAACCTGGATAATGCTACAGCTGTTTTAGGAGACTGGGGATTCCACGCTAGTGATTGCTCTAGCAAATCTACCTTCACCGAGGGATCAACCGTCTGAACCGCTTGCCGGTAGTACCTCACTCCTTGTGCGGCATGAAGGGACAATACAGATAGCATGAGACAAAGACAGCAGGCGACAGTGATGAATAGTCGGCGGGGATATGGATGTGACAGGCTCGCGAATGCAGGGATAGTGGTACCGAGGTTCGCGGACGCTGAGTGAGTCGGCCTTAGGGTCCCGGATGTCGAGTGATTTATTAGCGGATTCGCGGACGCGAAATGAGTAGTGAGCAAACTTATGGACGTGCGGGTATTCGTAGATTGATGTTTCTGCTCATATTCAGACAGGGCAAGTGCTGGCAGCCAAAAAAGCAGCAGCCAGATCAATCCATAGTTCCAGTCAAAATCGACTGCGCTATGCAAAACGATAACCAAAAATGGCGGTAGCAGACGCGGCGATCTCTTAGCCAGCAGCCAGCCTGCTGCTAGCAGCATAAGCAGTATGGCTGCCAGGCCGACAAATCCTAGGTTCAACAGGATGTCGAGATAACCGTTATGCACTTGGCTGCCAACATATGGGCGAGATTGGGCGGCGAGGTATGAACTCCGCCAAGTCTCGCCCCCGCGCCCCAGCCAAGGTGCCTCTACCGCCAGCCGCCAGGCGTCGCGGTAGAATAGACCACGCGCGGATACCGTCGATGACGGTCCGGTGATCCGCTCGCGCACGTGCAGGAGGACGACGGTGCCCGCCGCCGTCCAACCTGCTGCCGCCAATGCCAGCATGGCGGCTCGGGCACTGCCCGCCGCGCTGCGCTGGCGGCGGCACAGCCATAGGCCGGCTAGCAACGCGCCGGCCCAAAGCCCGGCCAGCAACAGCAGGCCGGGCAAAGGCTCTACCGCCAACCCGGCACGGGCCAGTTGGCGGTAGAGCAGCGCCGCGGCGACCACGGGCGCGGCGCCAGCGGCAAGAAGCGGCGCGATGAGCTGCCGCTTCCAGAGCAAGACGGCGGCGCAGGCGCAAGCCGCCGTCAGCCACGCGCCGCGCGACTCGCTGAGGAGCAGCGCGGCGGCGTACGGGAACAGCGGCAGCAAGCGCAGCAGCGCGGCGGCCGTATTTCCCGCTTCTCGCCGCTCCACTCCTACGCACCCATCTACTACATTTACGCTTACCTTTTCACTCCCACGCTCCTCCTCTACGCACTTTGAGCCTGTATTGTTACTCCTCCGTCTCACCTCTACACATTTTGACCCATTCTTTTCACTCCCATGTCCCCAGCCGGTATACTCTATCCCTGTCTTTTCAGACTCTCGCCCAACATCGCAACCTCCTGCTGGCGACATCCTCACACTCTTCTGAGGTCTTTCATAATAAGCAGCGACAGCAAACAGCCGCTCCAGTAGAAAAACAGCCATCACAGCACCAAAGGCATTAGGATATTCCAGCACCCCTGCTAATCTGGCACCTGTAATGCTTACTTCCGATGAATTGCTGTAAGCTATAGCGAAAGGTAACTCTACCACCCCGCACACTGCCAACAAAGCACTTATGCTTAAGAACATGCCCAAAATAGACCACGCAGCAATGATAAGCTGACGCCCCACACGATTCAACGCGCAAAAACAAACCAAAAATGCAAAGCTAGCATACAAGCCCCATCGTAATATTTCATTCATTGTTCCCTGTGCCGAAAGAGGATTTCTTAGCCAATGAATCAGATAGAGTGATAGAACTATTAAAGGTGCCGTCAACATTATTTTCAAAGCTCTACGTACTCCACTTCCTCCCCCTGCGCTACTTCTCCACTTGCCTACTCCAATGTACAAATAAAGCAAAGCCGCAGAAACCATCACATACCATAGGGTCAGAAAGAGGTACATCTCCTCTGTAAAAAAAAATCCACGCAGCAAACAAGCTCCTACTCCGGCTGCGATGACTAAGGCTGCACTAAAATAATATACGATTATTGAATCCAGACTCCGCTCTCTGTTAACGCTCCCCATTTAGATACCCCTATATTCGTTAAGTTATCTCTATCCTTTCCACATTTCCCCTTCGCAAAACTAGAATGCAAAAAGGACGATACCTCTCCACGAAAGAGCTGTACCGTCCCAATTCTCATCAAAAAAGCTTGATAGTTGCAAAGAGTGCAACTGACCTCTGATATTCGCTACTTCGTCCTAATGTAATTGCATAATGTACAACTATTTTTCGAGAATCCCGCCAGATGGGGAAAATTGCTCGAGCTACCCCTCCACCGAACTTTCACTCGGAAGCAGGTCAGCACATACGCGCTCAAGGTAAGGTTTCGCCCCTATAAAATCACGGAATGCGGTGTATTCACGCCATTTGACGGAGTTATCACCACCCGAGCTTTTAACGGCGCGGATTAAAATATTCTTCGGTGTATTCTCCATGTCGATGAATTCCAGCAGCTGGCTGCTATAGCCCATCATATCGAGCAATTTGGCACGGATAGCATCCGTAGCCAAGGCGGAGAAACGCTCCTTAAGTATCCCATGCGACAGCATCGGACTCATTACTTCATTCTCAATCTGCGCGAACAATTCATGCTGACAGCAAGGCACAGACAAAATGACGGAGGCGCCCCAACGTACTGCTTTTTCGAGTGCAGCATCTGTAGCCGTGTCACAAGCATGAAGCGTTATAACCATATCTACCTGATCCAGCTCATCGTACTCGGCAATATCACCCACAAGGAACTTCAGGTGATCATAACCGATTTTCGCAGCAAGCTCATTACAATGCTCAATTACATCCGCTTTCAAATCAAGTCCAATAATATTAAGCTGCCGCTTCTTGCGGACGGTCAGATAGTGATAAA
Organism: Paenibacillus sp. Marseille-Q9583; assembly: GCF_976954365.1. NCBI lineage: Bacteria > Bacillati > Bacillota > Bacilli > Caryophanales > Paenibacillaceae > Paenibacillus > Paenibacillus sp. Marseille-Q9583. The sequence goes on along the minus strand of NZ_CDRJTB010000021.1, from coordinate 61,314 downwards.
GAGCAAAGGTCAAATACGATTTTCCACAGCCAAAATCAACAATCGTTAATGGCCGTCCCGTTGGCAGATCGGCAAGCACATCCTCAACCATCTCCAAAAAACGGTTGATCTGCCGGAACTTATCGTACCGCTTGGCCAGCACTTTTCCTTCTCTGTTCATTATGCCAAGCTCCACAAGAAATGGCACAGGTTCTCCATCCTCCAGCACATAACGCTTGCGGCGGTTGTGTGCCAGATCAGGCTCTTCTTTTTTACTTGGAGACTTGGTAAGGATGGATACTTTGAATTTTTTGCTAATCAGCACCTGATAATCCGCTTCCACCGTGCATAACAAGCCTTGGCGATATGATTCTCTAAATAAAAGGGTCATGTCCTCCGCTGCTAATTCTGCCGGTACGTTGCGATGTTCAACCTTTGTACCAATATAGGACGCAAACTGATAATGCAACTTACCTTTTAGTTCGACAGGTTTAATCTGTACCTTCGTACAGGTCTCCCCTTTGTTACGTACTTGGCTTAAGGTAGCCATAATCAAGGTACGGTCATTAATCAGTTGTTCAATAAGAGCTTTTAAAGATTCCACAACGCACATCTCACTTTCGGGATTAAAAATGGAGAATCATTGTCTCCTAACCATCATCGTTCCATTATATCACGGCTCTACAAGAGTTATCCTAGCAGGGCTTCACATGCAGCTCTCCACTAACAATAGTTATTGCTCGGCCAGACATCTTAATCTGATCTTTGCTTACCTCAAGTTGAAGCAAGCCTCCTCGTTCGGAAGCTTGATAAGCGGTCAACTGCGTACGGTTAAGTCGACTAGCCCAGAAAGGTGCTAGCGCAGAATGCGCTGAGCCTGTGACCGGATCCTCATTTACCCCCATCTTCGGTGCAAAGAACCGTGACACACAATCAATGCCTTCGATGGAGCCTTCTGCAGTAACCGCAAAGGCTCGCTCTTCAAGCCGGGATAAAGCCCCAAAGTCTGGGCTAAGTTTACGAACTAGGGATTCCTGATCGAGCCGTACAAGTACATTGTCAGCATATAGCATAGTTTCTACCACATTTTCTTCTGTAATACCAAGTGCTTCTATAAGAGCCGGAATTGTAGGAGAAGACTTAAGCTCATAAGGCGGGAAGTACAGTGAGATGAGGTCATCCGCACGAGAAGCTCTAAGCAACCCACTGCGTGTATAAAATCTAGCTTCCACCTCTGAATCCAGCAATCCCAGCTCCCATAATATATGTGCACTCGCTAGAGTAGCATGGCCACATAAATTAACCTCAACCTTGGGCGTGAACCAGCGCAGGCGATATCCATCATTCTCGGGCCAGAGAAATGCCGTCTCTGACAAGTTCATTTCTGCTGCTGTCTTAAGCATAAATGCCTCGTCGACTGGATGCTTCAGCAAGCATACTGCTGCCGGGTTTCCTGAATATGCTTTTCCTGCAAAGGCATCGACAATAAATAAAGGAGTATTCATTAGGCTTCCGACTCCCTCCGAACTTCTGTGATTCGGCGCCACTCTTTCCATCCTTGTTCCACTTCATGGATAGGAAGCGAGCCTTGTTCCAATTCTTCCGGTGATTTAAGCAGCAGCCGTCTGTACAGCTCATCACCTTCCAGTGAGACATCCTCCCCCTGCTCCCATAGTCGATACAGACTGTCCTCCGCTTTACTATAATGTCCGATTGACTCCATATAATCTAGAAGCAGCCGTTCCGTCTTGGCTGGAAGCCGATACGCTTTGACTTCCTCCAGAAGTTCATTAATATCCTCCGTCATCTGCAGCATTCCTCGATCAGCGCCGTGCAAATCTGCGTACAAATATAAATGCAGTGCTCTCATACTTCTGAATAGTGCTGCGTCATGATCGCCATTTGCAGCATAAATGCTGCCCTCTTCCTTAAGCAGTTTAGCTACACCTTGAAGCTTATCTGACTCCAATACACCGTTAAACCGGAACATATCTATAATATCTTCTACAGATAGTGAATTTAAAAGACGTGAGTTCAGCGGAAAATGTCGGTTCAATAGCTCATCAATTTCCCATAAGGCTTCCGTTGTCTTTCGCTCTTGCTTCAGCGTTAGAACCTTGGCAACCATCGCCGTCATATCTTCGATCATTCGGACAATATAGTCTCTTCGGAACATGAACTTCCCCCTTTTCCATACTGTAACTGCGAAGCTTTTGTATCTAGGTATTATATGTGTTTTATTCATTTATCTTAAACCATTGCACTACGCTATGCCACTACAGCAATTACGGGAAAAATAATGACTAGAATCCTTCTACTTATTGAAATTAAATGCCGTTCCTCATTGGCGGCGTAACAACCATAGCTATCTTTGCCGGATTGGGAATCCGTAAGTTTCAATATCTCCTAAAAAAGAGGCAGCCCACGCCAGTTACTTTGACGCGGAGCTGCCTCTTCTTGAATTAATTATTTCAGCGATCACGAATGGCTGTTAATACTAACCGTAGCTTGGGTGAATTCCTTGATAACCTCAGCTAACCGTTCAGGAGCTTCAAAGAGGCTCATGTGGCCCACTCCAGAAATCGTAGCTTGCGTTATATTTGGTTTATCCGAAGTAAAGGTGCGCTCCGCAGGAATCAGTCCATCCTGCTCGCCAGCAACAAGTAGTACCGGCAACGTGGTAGCTGTGATCACATCACGCCGATCCGGACGCTCGCGCATCGCCAGTGCAGCTCCCGCTGCTCCTTGTGGAGGTGTTTTGTAACCAATTTCTTTGGCTCGCTCCAGCAGCTGCGGTGATGCAGAAGCGGTTGCTTTAGCAAAAATCCCTGGGACGAAGCTGTCCACAAAAGGAGTAATGCCTTCATTTTGAATCCTGCTGACACTTTTCAATCGATTCTCCCGAGCTTCTTCACTATCCGGATATGCAGTAGAATGGATTAATCCGAAGCCCTTCAATCGAGAGGCATACCGCTGCGCGAACGAAAGTGTAATATACCCACCAAGAGAATGTCCCAGCATGGTGCATTCAGAAATTTCTAGTGTATCTAACAAGCCCAGAACATCGTCTGCCATTTGTTCAATAGTATAGGGGCCTAGTGGAGCCTCTGAAGCTCCATGACCACGTAAATCGGGAGCAATCACTCGGTAGTCGCTGCTTAAGATGGGAATGATTTGTTCCCAGTATTCAGCACTTCCGCAAAAGCCATGCAGTAATACAATAACCTCGCCTTTCCCCTGATCACTGTAGCAAATATTGCTTCCGTCACAACGTACTCTTTCCATGGCTGCTTCCCTCTTTCCAAAATACTAAGATATATTAACTAATATCTATTATTAAGCAAAACAGCTCTCCTTGAAACCGGCATCCTATTCTTAACGCCCAATTCCAAACCCTTTTGCTGCTGCGGCGGCAATTTGTTCAGCCATAACCATAACTCTATGTAGTGGAGTCGTCTGCAGCGTCCGATAGGGCTTGGGACCGTTGATATCTACAATCGCCGCCAAGCTATAATGTCCCACTGCAGGAAGGCATACCCCCACCGATTGTGCTGGCTGAAGCGGCTCATTCGAAACGAAGTAATATCCAAGAGCTATTGGAGGTCCTAGGCAAGCATCCACAGCAATAATGATATGCTCAGATGGAATCTCAGCGACTCTGGCCACCAAATTATCTGCATCGCAAGGAGATGGCAACGTACCGATTACGTGTGGAAAGCCATATTCCAGAAGTTTGCTGCCTGTTAGTGGACCGAGAGCATCACCTGTAGATCGATCCGTTCCGATACACAGAAAGGTAACTTTCTTAGCTGAATGCAGCGCTGCAATTTCCATAAAAAAGGACACCAATCCTACATCGTCCATTTTGCTTCGTTTACCGCTTCCCTGTTCTCTAATTGCCAATACCTTTCCTCCCTTCGATGATATTTTTGATTTCATGCCTTTAATTTAACATGATTTCTGTGAGCCCGACAAAAAAATGGTGATCAAGCTCACAATCATGGTAAAATACATGAATCAGTGTACAGAAAGGATGTTAATAACCCTATGGATTTAACACAACCTAGTCAGGAAAATGTTGAATATATGATCGAGGCCATCAAGAACAAACTGAAGATGGCAAGTGCTGCTGCAATGCAAGCCTCCGCTTTTTCAGTAGATAAATATGAAGATATCTTCGATGTCTATGAGGTAGCCATGGGCAGCGATAGACTCAGTATTTCTCAGGTGGAAGCGCTCGTCTCCGAACTCGGCCGTCTACGTCAGAAATAATTGTTCTTCGTTTACAAAAGGAGCCCCTCGCTGCGAATCCGAGATGGATGCGCAGCGAGGGGCTCCTTTTTAAATTCCTATTTCATGAAATGAAGCTGAAATTCTGTATCTGCATGACCTACCCGTGTACCACCATCATTGTAGATCACACCTGAAAATGCATTACGTAGCTTTTCCAAAGTATTTTTCTGACTGTATCCAATCTGATCTAAAATCCCCTGTACAATAAGTCCCCACTCTTCTTCTGATCCATCCAGAATCTTGAAGGCAATGCCCAGTCGCTCGCGGCGCAACCCGAAGCAATACACGCCTTTAAATCCACCCTTAGCAATAATATTTTCATCTTCCAAAAGGATTGAATCAAGGCGTCCAGACCCAGAAACCATCTCCGGATGAGCATTCATGGCCGCAGTGATCGTAGTGACCGCTCTACGAGTTGCCTCGTCAGCAATTAAATCAGGATTGGCTAATTTCAAATACGCAGTCGCCAAGGCTGTCAAAGGCATGGCAAATACCGGTAGACCGCATCCATCCGTACCTAGACCAATACTGTCTGGTGCTACACCAGCCATATAAGCAATCGTATCTATAATTTCACGCTGAACCGTTTGCTCCGGCTGAGAGTATTCTTCAAGTGGTAGTCCTTTGAGCTTACTATACGATAAAATCCCCATGTGCTTGCCCGCACAGTTATGATAGAACTTTCTTTTGCCCGCGCCGCGAATGGCATTCTCTCTACTCGTATAATCCAGTGGATAGCTAGTGGCACATATCATTTGTTGCTCATCGATCCCAATCTTGGAGGAAATACTCTCTAGCGCGGCAACATGGTAGCTCTCTCCTCGGTGAGACGCAGTCATTAGGGCAACCTCAGCGGGTGTAAAACCATAATGCTCCACGATTCCTCCACGAATGCCTGGGATAGCCTGAAGTGGCTTGGCCGCAGAACGGGTAAAGGATACAAACTCAGGATCACCTGCATAGCCCTTTACGTTCCCGTGTTCTCCTACAATAGCAATATGTCCGCTATGGACACATTCCAGCAAATCTGACCGATATTCTCGTACTAATACTGTTTCCATGGTAACTCTCCTCTTTTCTCTTTGCTGCTCTATAACTCACAAGGATTTATTAGGATTCTACATTTAATAAATGCTAGAAAATAACCCCGTGCTCCGGGGATTTTTTGTACATCACAAACTCCCTTAAGTGTTAGTTCCATGAGGAATTCTACTCCTATTTTCATCATTCTTCAATCCTCTCCACACCAAGAAGATTTTAGAAATCACACAAAATCAATTCCATCAGCAATAAATCCTGAATGACAGGAACATAAATGAAGCTTTTAAAATAAAAAACCACTTCCGCCTCAGATTCTTGCTCTTCTGAAAAGGAAGTGGTTTTTATAGAATTCAGTACTGCTCTAGAATGGGAGCGCAAATCGAATTAACCCTTACTTGCACCCGCGGTCAGACCGTCCACCAGGAAACGCTGAAGGAAAATGAACAGTAGCGTGACCGGGAGAGCAACCAGCACCGCTCCGGCGGCGAACAATGTGAATTCGGTCGAATTGCTTTGATTCACCATCCGGAAAAGCCCGACAGCGAGCGTTCTCGTCTCTTCCGTACGCAATACAAGGTCCGCGAATATGAAATCCACAAAGCAGCCATTAAATATCATAAGACTGGCATAGGTAAGCATCGGTTTGGACAGCGGGATCATTATAGAGAGAAAAACTTTCATATGACTCGCCCCGTCCATCCGCGCAGCATCTTCCAGACTTTTAGGAATAGTATCAAAAAAACCTTTAGCCACAAACACATTGGTGATAATGGCGCCACTGCTGTATACAAGCACAAGTGCCCAATGGGAATTCAGTAGCCCAAGCGTGTTCAGCAGCACGTAAACTGCAATCATAGCCATGAATCCCGGAAACATTTGCAGAACTAGAAGCGCGGTCAGTGTCGTTTTTCTGCCCGTGAACCGATAGCGAGAGATGGCATACGAAGTCAACAGCAGCAGAAAAGTGCCAAGTAGCGTAGACAGCGCTGCAACCTTTAGTGTATTCATGAACCAAATCAAATATTTAGTTTGCTCAAAGAGTTCCTTGTAATGAATGAACGTGAAATTTTTAGGAATCAACGAGTCGCTGAACAAACTGTTTCCCGTCTTGAATGAAGACATAATAATCCAAAACGCTGGAAAAAGACTAATAAAACTGAGCACAATCAGTAGAAAATGACTTCCAATCGTTTTAAACGCTTCTGTCAGTTTTGGCTTCATGCAATCATATCCTCCTCTTTGTAGGATCGCGTTCGGCGGTAGCTCCAGATGGAGAAGGTCGCGACCAACAGGAATATGACAATCCCGATTACGGAAGCAAAGCTGTATTGCGATTGGTTAAGCGCCAGTTTGTAGAGCCAAGTCACCAGCAGATCGGTATGACCCGCGTACTGGTAATTCGGATTAACCGGTTCTCCGTTGGTCATCAGGTAAATGACGTTAAAGCTATTAATGTTACCGGCAAACTGCATGATCAGGATTGGAGCGGTCGCGAACAGCACCATAGGCAGTGTAACCATTCGGAATTTGTAGAATGCCCCAGCTCCGTCTACTTCAGCAGCTTCGTACATATCCCTTGGAATCGTTGTCAGTACCCCAAAGGCCAGAATCATAGTAACCGGAATTCCGATCCACATATTAGCCAAAATTACGGTGACCTTTGCCCAGAAAGGATTAGTCAGCCAGGCCACCCCCTCCAATCCCAGAGCTCTTACATAACTATTGATCGGTCCGAACTGATTATTGAACATATTCCGCATGACGAGCAGAGAAATCATATTAGGAATAGCAAAGGGAACGATCAGCAGTGTACGCCAAAGCTTTTTCCACCGAACACGGGGCTGGTGAATAAGTACAGCGATGAGCACACCTCCAATGTAAGTCGTCGCAGTAGCAATAATCGCCCAGATCAGTGTCCAAGTCAGCACTCCGCCAAAGGTTGAACTCCATACATCCAAACTTAGCATTTTATTAAAATTACCGAACCCCACCCATTCTACTAGATGCGCAGGCGGTAAAATCGGGTCGGCATAGTTCGTAAACGCCAGTAGCACCGAAAAAACAAGCGGCAATATCGTCAGAAAAACCACTGCCACAAAAGGAATCGCTAGTACAAGATAGGCGAAGTTTCTACGCCCCATATGTCTGAGCGATTCACCGAATGAATGAATGGGCTCATTCCTGTCCCGCGCAGCTCCAACTAGAAAGGCATCCCTGATATTCAGTAAATGAAAAGCTGTATAAAACAGCAGCGCCAGCAATGACATCAGACCATTGATCATCATAAAAATGGAGTGATCCCCCTCCACCATCCGGGTTAATTTACCTACCTTGACCATACGGCTTGGAAATTCACCAAGTGTGATCAACCCCTGCAAATACCCCATTAGATCATGAGCAATAAAATAGATTCCAGCAGACCCCACCAGCAGGAATACTAATCCTTTCAGCCACTGTCGATTGAAGAACTGGCCCAGTCCCGGAATAATAGCCGAGAGTAGCGCTGCACCTGTTTTTTTGTGCATAGCTCAAATCACCTGTCCTTTACTTCGAATCCAGATCGGCCTGAATCGTTGATACAGTCTTATCGAGCGTCTGCTTAACATCAAGACCCGGATCGTTCCACAGGGATACAAATGCTGCCTTTAGCGGTTCCCAGACGGATTTGATTTCCGATAGGGAAGGCATCGGCACGGAGTGTTGGAATTGCTCGAAGAATCCACTTATAATCGGATCATCTTTGATTACCAGCGCTTCTCCGGCTTCAATGTTCGCAGGAATCGCACCCGTCATTTCAAAGTTCTTGAGCTGATTCTCCTTGCTGCTTGCAAAATGTGCGAACAGGCGAGCTGCGACCGGATATACCGTATAGGAATTAACATAATACGATTTAACTCCGGAAAAAGAAATGCTGTCTTGACCGTCAGGTCCCTTCGGAAGAGGTGCCACTCCAAGGTTGATATGATCCTTGAACATCGCTATGGACCATGGCCCGTCGATGTTCATTGCCAGCTTGCCTTCCTGAAACAATTGGGTTTTAACGTCATAGGTGATATCTCCTGCATTCAATGGCAGGATTCCTTTTAAGCTCTGGAGAAAAGTAAATCCTTTTACGGTGCCTTCATTATTCAAGCCGATATCCTTGACATTCGTATTGTTGTCACCGTAAATGTATCCGCCGAAGCTGCCAATGAATGGATAGCTGTAATACCCGACGAATTCCCACATGATCGCAAATTTGTTCTCTTTCGGCTTATTGTACGTATTGGCAAAAGCGATCACATCATCCCAGGTTTTTGGAGCTTCGGATATCAGATCCTTGTTGTAGAACAGCGCATAGGTCTCCACCGATTTAGGATAACCGTACAGGATACCGTCATAAGTCGATGCCTGAATAGCTGTCTCCACCATAGTTGATTTCGTTTCTTCCTCAAACACATCATTTGGCAAAAGCAATCCCGCTTTGACAGCCTGACCGATCTGATCATGCGGAAGAGTCAACACATCGGCGGCTAGTTTGGACGGGCCATCCGTCGCCAACCTTGTTCCCTGATCGCCGCCCGCCATTTCCTCAACCGTGACAGGAACGCCGTATTCTTTTTCGAAATCAGCGGCTAACTGCTTCATGTACTCAACCTGCTCCTTGGCTTCCCAGACCGTTAATTCGGCCCCAGCTTCCGGTTTCAGCTCCTCTTCGGCGGGATTCGTCTCATTTGTAGTTCCCCCCGGCTCGTTCACTGTGGAATTCGGGCTTGAATTCGGCTGAGCCGTAGAGTTCCCATTGCCTGAACCGCAAGCCGTAACGGTCAATGCCAACAGCAGACTTAGGGTCAAACTAAATGATACCGCTTGCATTTTAGATCGTTTACTCTTCTTCATTTGCTCATCTCCCCTTTATTCATAAGTGATCAGACCTAACACGCATAGAAAAAGAGCATGCAAAAAAGGTACAACCTCATTTGCACAAAGTGCCGAGGTTGTACCTTTTAGGTAACAGTGCCTTTAATTTGTTTGCGTATTAAGAAAAATCAAGTTCGTTCGCCCTCATTCTATAATACCCATAATTTGGATTGCAATCAGAGTATAGATCCAAATGGGGTGATTTTATAGCACTTTTCTTGTTTTTCCTTATATTTTCTCCTTTTTTTAACTACATACTAAATATTCCATATTGTGAATTCATGTGAAATAATCTCTTGCTTTAATCTTGAGGGGTATGATAAGATTCAGACAAAATTTAAAGGCAATGAAACCGCCAAGGGTTCAACCTCTGATTATCATGAGGTTGGCCCTTTTTTGCGTTTACAGGCCGCGAAGGGATGGAAATTGATTATGATTCAACAAGAAGCCGTTTATCATCGCATGGGGCAGAATTGGTCATATGCCTACGATGAGTCTACACTGCATATTCGCATAAGAACTAAACGGGATAACGTGTCACAGATTGATCTTTTTTGCGGAGATAAATACGGTTGGGACAAAACCCATGAGGTTATTCCCATGCAGCACATGGCTTCTGACAGCTTATTCGATTATTGGCAGGCTGCGGTCCGTCCTGTTTATCGCAGACTCACTTACTATTTTGCACTTTATAACAAAGATGAGGTTCTTTATTATTTGGAAAAAGGCTTCTTCTTAGAGCCTCCAATCATAATATATGAGGGCTTATTCGACTTTCCTTTCTTGAACCGTGAAGATGTACACTCCCCTCCAGCATGGGTGAAGGATGCAGTATTTTATCAAATTTTTCCGGAGCGTTTCGCAAATGGCGATCCTACTAACGATCCGGCAGATGCGCTAGATTGGGGCGGTACGCCGAGTCCCCGGAATTTCTTCGGAGGAGACTTGCAAGGTGTACTAGATCATTTGGATTATCTCTGTGAATTGGGCATTACCGCCATCTATTTCAATCCTCTGTTTGAGGCAACCACCAATCATAAATATGATATAAAGGATTATTTCTTGGTGGACCCTCATTTTGGAACCAACGCTTTGCTAAAAGAACTTGTCGACGCCTGTCATTCCAAAGGTATCCGCGTCATTCTAGACGGTGTCTTTAATCATTGCGGCCATACCTTTCCGCCATTTGTTGATCTGCTCACCAACGGGCGCTCTTCCCGTTATGCCGATTGGTTTCATGTGCGTGTGTGGCCACCACAAGTCATCGACGGAATTCCCACCTATGACACATTTGCATTCGAGCCTATCATGCCAAAATTCAACACTGAGAATCCTGAAGTCAGAGATTATCTGTTGAACGTTGGTCGTTATTGGATTGAGGAAATCGGTGTAGACGGTTGGCGGCTTGATGTCGCGAATGAAGTCTCTCATACGTTCTGGCGACAATTCCGTAATACGATCAAAAGCATTAATCCAGAAGCCTATCTTGTTGGCGAAATTATGCATGATTCCTTGCCGTGGCTACTTGGCGATCAATTTGATGCCGTTATGAATTACCCACTAACCAATATTCAGATTAATTTCTTCGCTCACGGACAAATCAATGCTTCACAATTCTCTCTATCGATTGCTACTATGCTAGCGAATTACCCGCAGCAAATTACAGAGGCCACTTTTAATCTATTAGACAGCCATGACACAACTCGTTTCCTGACCCTTTGCGGTGGTGACATCCGAAGATTAAAACTGGCCGTTTTGTTCCAAATGACCTTTCAGGGAGCACCTTGTATTTACTATGGCGATGAAATCGGTATGGAAGGTGAATATGACCCAGATAATCGTAAATGTATGGAATGGGACAAACAGAAACAGAACAGGGAACTGTTCGAATACTATCGCTGGACGATCGGTCTTCGTAAGTCCCATACTGCGTTCCGTAGTAGCGGCTTTAAATCGCTGGAGATCCCGGACCACCCAAGGCTGCTTGTATATGAACGGTGGGACGAACATAACCGCTTTTTAATCGTGCTCAACAATGAAGAGGTGTTAGTCGACGCCACCATTCCTGTACCCGGGATGGATGCTATATGGGTAAACCTAGAGACGCAGAAGCGAACAGAAAAATTAACATCATCACTACATCTGGATCTGCCCGAATTCGGCTATGCGGTACTCCAAGCGGTTAATAAATAGTCCAACAGGAGTCCCTCGCCATCTTCGCCTTGCTCATCAATTGTTTCAGCCTATACGCCAAAGTTTAAATACGAAGTAAGATAACTTATAAGGAGTGATTGGTGATGAGTAACGTAGAACATAAAGTAGAGCATGAAGTAGAAAACGGAAGCAACTTTTTCAAAGGCATCTTTATTGGTAGCTTAATAGGTGCTGCAGCAGCCCTGTTATTTGCACCAAAGCCTGGTCGAGAAATGCGCAGTGATCTGTCCGATAAACTTACGCTTGCGACTGACAAAACCAAAGAAGTTGCTGGTGTCGTAACTGACAAGACCAAAGCCATTGCCACAACGGTAGGTGAAAAAGCAACCGATCTGGCTAGTACGGTTTCAGTCAAAGCCTCTGATATCTACACTACTGTCAGTGACAGCAAGCAGCAAATTGCCGCTACCCTTCAAGAAGCAGGCAGCAAAATTGGTGACACTGTAAGTGAAGCCTCAAATAATGTAGCCTCGGATGTTAAAGACGCTTCTAAAGAAGTGGCTGACGAAGCCAAAGCATCCTCTAAAGAAGTTGCCGATGAGGCTAAAGATGCGAAAGAGGATGTTAAATCCTCCTATAAATCCAGTTACTAATCTGCGGCACAATACAGCTATCATTTCATCCGACAACAGCCAGCTGTCCACAGCTGGCTGTTGTTTAGTTATACCCTATATAAATTTTTATCTGATTGAATAGATCCTTAATGAATGCCCGTTCGGGCTACAGAAAGCAGGGGTACTCCATGGGAGAATCAAATCACCAAACAAAAGCATATGAAATTGATGAACATCCTTTCGAATTACGGCATGAGGTCAAACGCTTAAACAATCGTCTGGATAAGATTGCTGACTCACTAGAAAAGTCAGAATTTAAGGACATCCTTGATAACTACTCCGATCCCAAAAAAAGAATTATCACAAACTTGATGGCCGGTATATCCCGAGGTCTCGGCCTATCTCTCGGAACGTTCGTAGTCCTTGGTGTTCTGGGCTACATTCTTAGCCTATTTCTTGATGTTCCCGTGATCGGTGAGTACCTTGGCGAGATCAAAAAATACATCGATGCGAACAGCTAACAACTGGGCTACCTATCACCCATCTATCATCGCTCCCCCTTGTGGAACACAAATAAAGGACATGCTATTCTCCAGGCACGGAGATAGGCATGTCCTTATCGTCGAACAGTAGAATTCAAATCCAGGGAATGTATATTACACATAAAGGAGCTCAATAGGATGAGTTGGCCATAATCTGCTTTAACTTCTCAGTAGCCCGCTTCTGTATCCGTGAAACGCTCATCTGTGAAACCCCCAGCTTCTGAGCGATTGCCCGCTGGGATTGACCATCTTGGAAGGCTAACAGCAACACTTGCTGCTCTTGCTCCTTCAATTGTCCTAGTGCTTGCTGCAGATCCATTCGTTTCTCTACAGTCTCATAATCGTTGGCATCAGAGCTGATAAGCTCCCCTAGCGTAGCTCCAGTCTCCTCTTGGGAAAGCGGTGAATCTAGAGATACGTAATGGTAACATTCTCTGCCTGCCAGTACTTCTACAGTTTCTTCAACCGACAGATCAAGATAATGAGCGATCTCATCGACCGCAGGAGAACGCTCAAGCTTCACTGTAAGTTCATCAATCGCGTGTTGAACAAGCGCTCCTTTTTCTTTAATCCGCCTAGGAACCTGTATGTACCAAGATTTATCACGCAAATAATTCTTCATATGTCCAATCATGCTTTTCATCGCATAGGGCTCAAAAGGGATTCCGAGACTGATATCATATTGCTGCAGTAACCGGATGAGCGCCATTTGCCCGACCTGATATAAATCCTCATACAAGTCGGGGCGATTACGGGAAATTTTCCCAGCAGCCATTTTCACCATAGGCTCATATTTCTGTATCAGCAACGTCGCCTGATCGTTATCCTTGGTCTGCTGATACTCCCAAATTTGGGTGACTGCTTCATTCATGGACTCGGGGGGAGTCACTTTGTCACTCATACTTTCTCCTCGCTAAAATTAAGGTGCTTCTTCAAAGTTACCACCGTCCCTTTTCCGGCTTCACTTACGACACTTACGTCATCCATCAACGCTTGCATTAAGTAGAACCCTAACCCGCCAACCTGAACGTCACTTAACTCCTTATCGTGCAGTGTCATACGATCATTAGACTTGTCCAAGCCGTCAAAGCTCTCCCCTTCGTCTTTGACTGTAATGGATAAGGAGCTTTCCTCTACCTCAAAAATAACATCTACTATTCCGTCTTTTTGGCCATAAGCATATAATACTGAATTGTTACATGCCTCTGACACTGCCACTTTCATGTCTTCTATATCCTCATAGGTGAAACCCATTTTCGAGGCAATGCCGTATAAATTCAACCTAACAATATCCACATACTCTGCGCTAGCAGGCAACTGAAGAATTACTTTTTGCACATCATCACTCATTCTTTGTTCTATCCTTTCCTAGTGGGAATTCTCTTGGGAGGCAAAAAACTTGGAAATACCAGTCATGTCAAACAGTTTCTGAATTTGTGGAGGAACATCCTCAACCATAAACTTAACGTCCATTCCTTGTCTTGATTTCAGGATCGAAAGTAGAATACCAATCCCTGTGCTATCGATGTATTTTAATTCTTTTAGATTAATAACTAAATCTAGTTTGGAATCTCCCACAAGTGGCTCCATAACCAGGCGGAAATCGGAAGCCACTGATAAATCAAGTTCACCACTCAGGAAAACTGTGCATACATTCCCTTTGGTTTCTGTCTTAGCATGGAACTTGTTACTTTTATGCGTATTCATTAGACGATCTCTCCTGAACAAATATTTTCTCTATTAATAACCTTAATGATATACCTTTGAATCAGATAATGTTAAAAAAACGGATTGGTAAATACTAGATTACGCTTGGAAAATAGACATATCAGGTTCTACTAATACATTGTCGTTGCTAGAATATCGAGAAATAATTTGTTTTATACTACTCATCTTCAGCGGTTTGCTGATATAATCATCCATTCCAGAGGCCTTACAGCGATTCTGAATCCCTTCCATGACGTTCGCCGTCATTGCAATGATAATGGTCTTCTCGGCAACAGGACCACCCTCTCGACGAATGTGAGCGGTCGCCTCTAAGCCATCCATCACTGGCATTTGAAGGTCCATAAAGATAAAATCATAAGGATGTTTAATCGCCATCTCCACAGCCTCTTGACCATCTTCAGCCATATCGGCCGCATAGCCCAGCTTATCCAGCATGCTGACCATTAGACGCTGATTAATCGGATGGTCATCCACAACAAGGATTCTACTTCTCCCCTCTTGATTGGGAACAAGATGCGTGGATTCCTCTTCTTGATATCCACCTATCAAATCTTCTCCTGGCATGGATGCCTGAATCGTAAAGATAAAAGTAGCTCCTTTTTGCTCCATCGATTCTACCCGAATTTCTCCGCCCATCATTCCGACAAGAGATTTACATATAGCTAGTCCCAGACCTGTTCCCCCATATTTCCGTGTCATGGAAGAATCAAGCTGCGAAAAGGGCTCAAATAATCGGTCACATTTCTCCGGAGAAATGCCAATCCCCGTATCCATAATTGTGAATTCAACTTCCATCTTATGATTCGCAACACTCTTGATCGAGGCGACTAGATAGACTCCACCTTGATTTGTGAATTTAACTGCGTTAGCGATCAGATTAATTAAAACTTGGCGTAAACGAGCCATATCCCCATATAAAAGACGAGGCAATTTCTGATCAATAAAATAAGCGAGCTCCAGGTTCTTCTTTCCCGCTTCTATCGAGAAGAGGCTGAACACCTCTTGAATACAATTTCGGAGTTCAAATAAGTGCTCTTCAACTTCCATTTTTCCGGATTCCATTTTAGTAAAATCAAGAATGTCGTTAATTACCGTAATCAACGTGTCGGCACTTTTCCGAATGATCTCCGAATATTCCTTTTGCTCAGAAGTAAGATCCGTCTCCATTAACAGATCGATCATGCCAACTACGCCGTTCATAGGTGTACGAATTTCATGACTCATCATGGCTAGAAATTCCGACTTTGCTTTGGAGGCAATCTCCGCCTCTTCTTTTGCCTTGATAAGCTCACTATTAATGATTTCCAGTTCTTTCGTCTTTTGCTGCAGCAGCATGGTTTGAGTCTGATGCTTCTTGCTAGTGATGTACATTTCGACAAAGCCTTGTATCTTAGAGTTCAAAATTTGTGGAATGAAAGGCTTGACCATATAATCAATAGCCCCTGCCGAATAGCCCGCGAATAAATGCTCCGCTTCTTTGCTATTAGCAGAGATAAAAATAATCGGAATATCCTTCGTTTTCTCTCTGGCCTTGATCAATTTGGCAGTTTCAATTCCATCCATACCCGGCATCTGTACATCTAGTACAATGACAGCAAAATCATACCTTAACAAACAGCGCAACGCTTCTTCACCGGAGGTAGCTTTAATTAGCTCGTAATGCTGGCTCTCCAGCACTGCCTCCAGCGCCAGCAAATTTTCAGGACGGTCGTCTACTAGTAGTATATGAATTGGTTCTTGAAACCCCATAGGACCACCCTCCTACATGCGTTATTTTATGTTACGGTATATTTTCTCCACTCTGTCTAAAGATTCATAGCAATCGCTATATTTCGTAAAGTGAATGGACTCCTTAGAGCCCAGAACAAGGATTCCAAAGCGACTTAGACTTTCATGAAACAACCCGTGAACATGATCACGAAGCTCATCATTGAAATAGATCATTACATTCCGGCAGAAAATAACATTAAATTCATTAAATGAAGTGTCAGTAGCTAAATTATGCTCAGCAAAAATAATATTTTTGCGCAAATAAGGTTGTAAAATAACTGAGTTATACTTCGCAGTATAGTATTCGGAAAATGCCCGAGTACCTCCTGCCTCCAAATAATTCTTTGTGTATTGCTTCATTCTGCTAATATCATAAACGCCTTCCTTAGCCTGCTGTAAAGAACGCTCATTCATATCTGTGGCATAAATTCGAGCCTTATCATAAAGCCCTTCCTCATGAAGCAGGATGGCCATAGAATAAACTTCTTCCCCAGTGGAACATCCGGCATGCCAGATACGAATATAGGGATAGGTTCTTAACAAAGGAACTACCTTCTGGCGAAAAGTTAGAAATAATCCCGGATCCCTGAACATTTCAGTAACAGGAATAGAGAGACTGTAGACAAATCGTTCAAAACAAGCCCGATCATGCAGAACCTTCTCTTGCAGCGCGGATATGGTGAGTACATTCTCCGCATGAACATGATGCCAAATGCGTCGTTTTAATGAAGGCAACGCATAATTCCGGAAATCATAGCCATATAAACGGTGTACCCCATCAAGAAGCAGCTCAATCTCAATTTGCTCCAGTTCGTCACTTCCCGCCAGAACGGGTTGCTCCTCATAACCGTGTTCTGTTGCTTTCATTGTTATCCCGACTCCCTTATCAACACGCCGTACTTTTGAAGAATGGCTTTTTGTTAGTTCTTTTAAAGTATTACCCCAATATTAAGGTTACGAATACAGCCAGACCCGCATTAAAGATAGAAGTTGACCTGTTGCGATTGGCTTCTTCATATAGTCAGAGGCTCCAGCTTCAATACATTTGGCACGATCCTCTTTCATAGCTTTGGCGGTCAGCGCAATAATAGGCAGTTTCTGATACTGTGGCATCTCACGAATCCGGCGCATAGCCTCATATCCATCCATTTCTGGCATCATCATATCCATTAGTACAAGATCAAAATCTTCTTGCTCTACCAGCATTTCCAGCGCTTCGCGTCCATTCTCCGCAAACTTCACTTCCATATGATACTCTTCGAGTACACTGGAGAGCGCAAAGACATTACGAATATCATCATCGACGAGCAGTATTTTCTTTCCTTCGAACAATTCTTCTTTATTATGAAGCTTCTGCAGAATCTTACGTTTATCTTCCGGAAGATTTGCTTCTACCCGGTGCAAGAACAACGTTGTCTCATCCAACAACCGCTCTGGAGAACGTACATCCTTGATAATGATTGATTCCGCATATTTACGCAGCTGCGTCTCTTCTTTGCCATCCAAATCTTTACCCGTATAAATAATAATAGGCAGATCATTTAATTCCTCATCATCACGAATCTGATCCAGCAGGTCGAAGCCTGTCATATCCTCAAGCATCAAATCTAGAACCATACAATCATATCTCTGCTTCCGCAGCTCATTCAGTGCCTCCCCGCCAGTTGAAACTGCGGTTATAGCCACATCATCATGACCAATCAATTCCATAATCGAACGACGTTGAATCTCATCATCCTCTACAATCAGCAAGTACTTCAACGTACTGGAGGTGTAGTTCTCAATTTGCGAGAAAGCCCGTTCAAGCGCCTCTCTAGAAGAAGGTTTTCTTAAATAAGCCATTGCCCCCATCATAAGCCCCTGCTTCACTTCATCATTTACAGAGATGACATGGACAGGGATATGGCGAGTCTGTGATGCACTCTTTAGTTCTCTAAGGATGGTCCAGCCATCCATAACCGGCAGCTGAATATCAAGAATAATCGCGTCTGGTAAATAAGTCTTCGCCATCTGCAATCCGGTATCCCCTTGGAGGGCTACCAGTCCTTTGAAGTTGCGGCCATGAGCCATATCCAGCAGTATTTTTGCGAAGCTCTCATCATCTTCAATAATAAGCAAAACCTTATCATTTGCAGTTAATTGATCACGATCATCATCGATCACTAATTGTGGGATAGGTGCATGAGCCTGCGTTGGTACAAGGGTTGGAAGTATATCTCCAATATACCCCTCGAAGGTTGCATCTTCTCTAGAAGCAGCAGCTTCTATTACTGCAGGTTGCTGCTTAATATAATTCCCTATAACTGGCAAATACATAGTAAAGGTACTACCTTGGCCCTCACGAGATTCCAGTACAATAGCTCCACCCATTAAACGTGCTAACTCACGGCTAATGGACAAACCTAAGCCTGTCCCCCCAAATTTACGGCTGGTAGTTCCATCCACCTGTTGGAAGGCTTCGAACACAATATCAGTTTTGTCTGCCGGAATACCAATTCCGCTATCTTTCACAGCAATAGCAATATAATCAACTTCACCTGGCAAATCTAGTGGAATAAGATTGTCATCTGCTTGGCTAACCGAGAACTCAATAAATCCTTCCATCGTAAATTTAAAGGCATTAGAAAGCAGATTTCTTAGCACCTGCTTCAACCGATGACCATCGGCAATGACACTATCTGGCAGTGGCTCATTAAAGGTAATTTTTAAAGAAAGTCCCTTTTTGAGCGCTTGCGGAGCAAAATTCTGCTTCACAAAGCTCTTCAGCTCCGTTAATTTAATTTCTTCTTGGTTCAGTTCCATTTTGCCAGCATCAACCTTGGATAAGTCCAAAATCTCATCAATCATCTTAAGCAAGTCTGCACCTGACATATAAATCGTATGTGCAAATTCAACCTGTTTCTCTGACAAGTTGCCATCCTTATTCTCCGTGAGTAGCTGCGACAGAATCAAGAGACTGTTGAGCGGAGTTCGCAATTCATGAGACATATTCGCCAAGAACTCTGATTTATATTTACTAGTAACAGATAATTGCTTGGCCTGTTTCTCTAATTGAATTTTTGCATGCTCAATTTCATCTTTCTTTTCTTCAACCTCCTGCACTTGTTCCTCTAAAGCGCGGGTCTTGGCAATAAGTTCCGTATTATAATGTTCAAGTTCTTCCTGCTGA
Organism: Paenibacillus sp. Marseille-Q9583; assembly: GCF_976954365.1. Taxonomy (NCBI): domain Bacteria; kingdom Bacillati; phylum Bacillota; class Bacilli; order Caryophanales; family Paenibacillaceae; genus Paenibacillus; species Paenibacillus sp. Marseille-Q9583. Next base: position 42,124 of record NZ_CDRJTB010000021.1, on the reverse strand, counting down.
CGCTGGAGCAATTCTTCCGAACGTTTAAGCGCATCCGTCTGCTCTTCCAAGTTCTCATTGGAACGACGCAATTCCTCTTGCTGAGTCTGTAATTCCTCCGACTGACACTGCAGCTCTTCCGTAAGAGCTTGTGAATCACGCAACAATTTCTCGACGATCAAACGACGGCTAATATTATTAAAAATAATACTCAAATTATTAGCGAGTTGTTGCAGCAAATCATTTTTCAAACTGCTAAAAGGTTGGAATGAAGCAAATTCTACTACGCCCAGCAGTTCGTCTTCAAAAATAAGCGGATGGATAGAAATATATCCAGGTTGCGCATCCACGAATCCGGACTTAACTGATGAATAGTCTTCAGGAGCCTTTTCCAGTCTGATCGGGTGCATATCGAGCGCACTTTGTCCTACGAGCCCTTCTCCAATCACAAAGCCTTCCTTAGGCTTTTTATCATTATCTACTGCATAATATCCACTGCTTCGTAAAAAGTCAGGACGATTGGCATCTTTTAAATATACAGCTCCGAACTGTGCTCCCAGCACAGGGGTAAACTCATTGATGAAGGTCTGTGAGACCTGATCCAAGGAGCTAACACCTCGCAATAGTTCCGTCACCTGAGCAACATTCGCATTCAGCCAGGATTGGTCATTCTGCGCTTGCGCATAGGCCTGTTCCATTTGCTGCTTCTGCTCAAGATCTAAAGCCATCTTTTTAAAGACAAGAGCAACCTCACCAATTTCATCTTTAGTAGTAACCTTTATACGCCGTATGGCCCTCACTCTACCGTTGCCAAAGCTGGTAATCATCATCGAAACGACATTAAGCCCCCGAGTGATGCTTGGGATGATCCATAGAACCACTCCAAGTCCGAGAAGTAAGCCCATAATCATCATTAGAACTACCATCTGAGTCGAACTTTTATAAGCTTCGTTGGCCTTCGTACTCTCTTCATTCATAATAAAAGCATTATAATCAGAGAGACTGTTCAGAGCGTTTAACACGGCATTCTGAATCGCTTGTCCCTCTGTGTTGGAATACGTGCTAGCATTCTGAAAATAACCAGCCGACAGCAGTTTTAATACCTTTTCCTGATAATTTAAATAAGTGGTGTACGCACCATCTATTTGACTAACCATTTGCATTTCTTCAGCGCTAGTCATCGACGCTTTTATTTTCTCGTAGTGCTCATTCGCTTTAGTGATCTTTTTATCAATCTCATTCTTTTGAGATTCTACCGATGATGCATCTGCACTTAACATGGTCGTGGTTAATATTCGTGCCATATCATTGACTTCTCCACGCATCCCTGAAGAAGACCGCCCCTTCATATATCGATCCTGATACCCTTCCAGTTGGGTATTCATATAATTTAAGCGGTCGTATCCTATCATCGTAAGTGCAAACATAATCGCTAACAAAGCACTGAAGCCAATTAAGAGTTTAGCCTTTATCTTCATTCTCTATCTGTTCCCTTCTTCAGTGAGATCCACACAATACACTTATCATCATCACGCTCTTTAGGAACCTCAACATTGAAAAAAGCAGCTCGAATAGCTTCTTCGTTCCACTCATGTTCAACATTTAAATGTTGAATCATAAATTTCAGCTGCTCTTCTTGTTCGCCCTCAACCAGTTCCAATAGACCATCTGTATAAAGAACTAGATGCCCTTCATCTTCATAGGTTAAACTCTGTGGCTGAATATCAATCCGTTCAAACAAACCTACTGGGTGACAGTTACTTTCCAGCATGACCGGAGTCTTAGCCACACCTTCAAAAAATAGCGCAGGTGGATGCCCGGCGTTGACGTAGTCAATACGTTTCATACGGGTATCTATCACAAGATAAATGGTCGTAAAGTAGTATTGGATCAACTTTTTCTCAATATAGAGCTGATTAAACCTTCGATTGAGCTCCTGAATTACCTTTTCCGGCTCTACATACGTAGTTACCGTGTCCTTCAACACAGAAGCAAGAAACATACAAAAAAGAGATGACGATATTCCGTGTCCCATAATGTCCAGCAGAATCACGCCATATCGGCCATCACCAAGGGGGTACCACGCGTATAAATCACCGGCAAGCTCAGAGGATGGCTGATAGATGGCATTGACCTCAAAATTCTCTTCCTGAAGAGGCAAGCTCAACACAGCATTCTGAACAAGTGCGGCCAGTCTCAATTCTTCTTGAATTCGCTGATCTCGTTCCTTATGCCAATCTTTCTCTCGCTTCAACCGCAGCGCGAGCCGAATTCGGGCCATCAGCTCCACTTTGTTAATGGGTTTCGTAACATAATCTACTGCACCTGCATCCAGTGCTTCTGCCAGCTTCTTGGAATCTCCAACAGCTGTAACCATTATTATTGGAATATCCTTTAGGTGTTCGTATTGCTGTACAACACGACATGCCTCGATTCCATCCATTTCCGGCATCATCATATCCAGTAAAATCAGATCGATATCTGACATCCGAGGACGTCCATCTTCACTCACAGAACCGATACCCAACCGTGTAAGCATCTCTTTTGCAGAGGATGCGGTTATGAAATTTCGGTAATCTTCTTTTTTCAGGATTTCACGGATAATGATAACATTAGTCGGATTGTCATCTACGATTAAGATTCTCATCATCTTCACCTCACACGAATAGTATTACGAACGTAAAATTCTGCGACTCATTACCTATATCATACGCTATTTAAATGTGTTATTTCTATTTTTAATATATGTAAATATAGTAATAGGTTCATTTACGCCTTCAGCAAAGTAACCTCCCGACCCACTACATGTAGTGGGTCGGGAGGTTACTCTATGGTAAAGACAGCCTATGTTTATTAACCAAAATGATCAAAAGTGAAACATATTAAGAAGAAATACTATCAAATAAATCAATACCTTCAAATTCACCTGCCAAATTTCGATATATTTTGAGCGCATTGTTTCCTCTCATATATACATCACCATCTTCAGCAATAAAATACGGTTTACCCAAGGTCGATTGCACATTATCCTTCACGGGATCAATTCCCACCCCATTTACCTGTAGACCAAACTGCTGTGCTTGAGAAGGTGAGACATGCACATACAGTACAAACCCCTCACCAACACCCACTGTTACATCTGCGTATTGGTACTCCTCTGTCCCTTGCAATGGATCATTTGTTACCGCCAGCGGATTGCCCTTGGCCAGAAGCAATTCTCCCTTCGTAGCATATAAAGCGACACCTTGCAGTGAATCAAACCGATTTATAGCAGGGCTCGTTTCTGAGGAATGTTCAAATGTAAGAACTGTCTTAGGCTGATCACTAAAAGTTGAGATAGGCGTCAACTGTGGAGACGCATCAAAGTATGGGGAAAGTAGACTAAACAAGAGTATGATAATGTTCATGTTGTTATCCCACCTTTCTTATCTGCAGCCGCCATTTACAGAGGACTTGCTGCCTTAACTTTAATGACGGAATTTTTTCCAAAGAGTTGCAGCTACATCTACACTTTTTAACACAGTAGCTATTTTCCCCGGTGCTTTCTCGTTATTAACAGCATCATAAGAGTTTACCGTACGTTCCTCAGCTGGAGTCAGCGGAGCTTCTTTTATGGATACCCCCTTGCGCTTCTCCCTCAATTCATGTGATTTACGATATCTCTCAATCACAGTTACTGAAACTTGCTTAACGGTTAAGGTTAACTCATTCATAACTTCTCCCAAATTCTTCACAGAATCTATGACAGGATCAATCTTCTGAATTTTATTCTGTACATCAGCGGTAATTTCATTTGCATGTCTGACTGTAGTCTTCACTTCATAAGTCAGTTCATCCATCGTCTTCTGCACTTCCACCAAGGTCTGGCTTACTTTGTCGAGAGATTGCTTCGCTGACTGCAAAGTCTTAATTAGAAAGAAAACAAGTATTGCGAATGCGATAGCAACGAGAGCTACACTAAGTTCAATGATCATATTCATAACCCCTTCCAAATCTCATAAATAATGGCTAATCAGCCTTGTATACTGCATAGTTACCCCTGCTGCCATATGCCGAAACAATCTGTCGAGCGTTGTCAAAACTCCCTGCTCCCCTTTGTTTCAGAATCAAAGTTCCCGTTTATACAATGACTACAAATCAAAAAAAGGATAGGTGATATGTAATGTTAAAATGGTCCGCAATTCTGCTAGTTGTAGCTGTAATCGCTGGTATCTTTGGTTTCTTCAATCTTGTAGCAGCCGCTGCTGGTCTTGCAAAGATACTATTCTTCGTATTCTTGGTTCTGTTTGTTGTTTCCCTCTTCACGGGACGCAGAGGTAGATCGATGTAGCCTCCTCCCATATCTATCCATATATCTTATTCATCATGCAGAAAGTATAGGTCATTCCCACACAGATGTCACTTGAGAAAATAAGAAATTTTTTGAAGTTAGATCATAATGAGGAGGAACTTAACATGAAAAAATTCGCCAGCATTACACTTGCCTTGGGACTTATGGCTTCAATAGCAGCTACAGCATCAGCCGCAGAGGTAACAGGGACAACTACAGATTCAACGACCGCAACTGGAAGCACTTACACAACATCATTTGAAACGATCATTACCCCATCAGATATTACTCCAGCCACACCACAAATTGTTCTAACCGAAAAAACAGCTTTCCACTTTTCAGTTGGCAGTATGATTCCCGCAGGCTGGCTTAGCGCTCAAACGCTTGATACCACAGGTGAAGTGATTACGGATACCTGGGGCAATGAATGGAGAGAAATCTACACTTGGCTAGGAAAAGCGTGGGTAAAGGTTCCTGTTGCTGCCAATGTAATTATGTAATTAGTACAGAAAAGATGATAACAAGCATAAACGCTTTCGGCGTCCCTATAAGGACGGCAAGTGTTTAAGCGAGAAATATAAGGATAATTTATAGAACGGAACATATAAATTCTTATATTTACAAAAAGCTACCCCCTCAGTAGATCATTCTACTGAGGGGGTAGCTTTTGCGCTTACGCCGCCTTTGTTCACCCGTCACAAACATGCGATGCTGCCGCTTCTGTATACCTATATAATTATCGGATGACCGATCCCCCGAAGAGGAAACGATTCGTCCAAGAAGCGCTTAATTTATCTACTTTCACCCCGCCTGAAGCAACTGAATACGTATGGAGAACTTGTCCATCTCCTAGATACATAGCAACATGCGATATTCTTGCCTTAGATTTGTCGATCCCTTCATACGCTGAAGCGGAGTTCCCTTTATAATCCATAAAGAACATTAGATCGCCGCGTTTCAAACCGGAAGTAGACGTAACTACCGTACTATTCGATTTCACCCAATCTCCCTGTTGACGGGAATCAGCAGGCAGTTTCAAATTCACAGCATCCATGAAAATTTGCCGGATAAAATCAGAACAATCGAAGGTGCTTGTATCATATCTGCTGGAACCAAACTCATAAGGTGTCCCAAGATAGCCCATACCTGCTGAGATTACGCTCTCGATTTGGGCAGAAGCCCCAGGTGTAGAAATAGGTGGTACTGGTGCTGGCGGCGTTGGTGTTGGCGTTACCGTCCCAGTCCCCCCATTATTAGCGAACGAAGTATATTGATCACTTGAACTTATATATCCAATGCTACCATCAGAGGTTTGAATTTGATACCAGGAGCTGTTAGGCTGTGCCAGAAGCTGTACTTGTTCCCCCTTCTTCAGAAGTCTTAGTAATTTTCCGCTTGTAGAAGGTGCAGTTCGAAGATTCACTCCGTACTTTATGGTTCCCGTTTGTGCTGAGGGTGCTGAGGGTATACCTACTGATGATGAATTTACGCTGATATACTTATCATCTGCACTTGTATAGCCTACGGATCCATCCGCTGCTTTCACCTGATACCAATAGCTATTCGGTTGTGCCACAATCTGCACTTGATCTCCCTTTTGCAAATACTTCACTACTTCTCCACTTGTAGAAGGTGTACTGCGAAGGCGAACACTTGCCTCGATGACCGCTGTTTGACCGGCTGCTGCTGCCATAACTGAATTTGATGGACTTGAGGCTGCTGCTGCATTTCCAGGAGCAGATACTCCTAAACCTGCAACAATTGCAGCTGAAACCAATAAGGATGCTGTTAATTGCTTATGTGATTTAATCATACGTTCCCCCAATACCATGATGAGATTTCAACAAAGGTGTGTACTACATTCCTTTATGCCCTCATTATAGGCTTGCCCGGGATTTGGAACATGCTCCAAATTGCACATATAATCATGCCACTTTATGGTAAAACACAGGACTAAAGTCTTGAATCCTCCTTAAATATGTTTGTTTTTTCCTTAAAATAGAATTTTTCAAATTTAATCTTTAGGTTCCACATGCACCTGTACATTCATAATATTGTGTAGCTTGCTCATTCTCTCTTCAATGGAGTCACTGATCCTATGACCTTCCACCACTGTAATATTCGCGTCTACCTCCACTACAACATCCACGTGTACATGATTCCCATGAACCCGTGCCTTCACATCTTTAATCCCCTCTACTCCCGGTGTTCGAGCAATCGTACTACGTAGATCCATCAATCTATCTTCATCAAAGCCATCCGTAAGCCGGTAGGTCGAGTCACGAAAAATATCCCAAGCCGTCTTAGAGATAATCAGTCCGACAACTACTGCCGCCGCAGAATCAATCCATGGCAGTCCGAACTGAGCACCTACAATCCCAACAGCAGCACCTATACTAACCATAGCATCGGAAAAATTATCTTTCGCCGCTGCCATGAGTGCACTACTATTTATCTGCTTAGCCAGCCTTTTGTTGTATATGTATACTCCCATCATTGCTACTGCACACACTAGAGCCACACCAGCAGACCATAGCTGCGGGGTTTCCTTTGCACGATCGAAAAAGGACCGCACCGCCTCCACAATCACTTGAATACCAACTACCGCCATAATAAATGAAGCCAACAATGCAGCTACTGTCTCTGCCCGAAAATGTCCATAAGCATGGTCAGAGTCAGGTGGCTTCCGCGAAATCTTTAGACCAACCAACACGGCTGCAGATGCTACGATGTCAGTTAAATTATTGACACCGTCCGCGACCAATGCACTAGAGGCGAATAGATAACCGCTAACCAGCTTGAATGTCGATAAAATGAGGTAAGCCGCTATGCTAACCCAAGCGCCACGCTCGCCTTTACGTATATCTTCGTAAATATCAACCATTTTGGCTATCTCCTCGTTTTCTGTTTTGTTAGAAAAGAATTCTTTCAATTATTCTTGCCCTTGTAGCAGCATTTAAAAACAATTAGAATAAAGTGAAGGACTTGCTTCAAAGGAGGTTATCATAATGAGCGAAAACAATGAAAAAGGAAAAATCAATTTAGCTGAAGCTATCCGGCAAAAGCTGGAGCAGAAGAAACAACAATCTTCCTCTAAACCTGGGTCAACTTTCCAGGCCGGATCCGCTAAACCCCTAAAAAGTCAGAATAACAAAAAGCCTAGCAACCAACGCCGTCGTACCGGCGGATCCTAGTACTATTTTATAAACATAAAAGGCTGCGTATCCCTCAGGGACAACGCAGCCTTTTATGCTAATAGCCACACACGTTGCATAGTCCACGATATTCAAAAGTAATTAAGGTTGCGACTGACTATAGGGAATTCCTCCTTATAAATACCTAGATTTTGCTTAAAAAAGGTACTTATACGGAAAACCTCCCTATAAAAGTGCGTAAAGCAATCGTTTCGATATAAAATCGGCACATTATAGGGAGGAATTCCCTATTGCACATCCGTAGGAACTGTTCTAATCAAAATATAGGGATAAATTGTCTATATTACTAAATATAAAGAGCGAAACTTATAATATTCTTGCATTTTAAATAAAACAGCTGCCCTTATCTCATCGGATTAGGACAGCTGTTTCAATTTATACTTCTACCGGATACATGCGTTGGCGCATTTCCTTAATTTCAGGATTTTCTAAATATTCATCGTATGTCATCGTGCGATCAATTACACCTGTAGGTGTGATCTCAATGATACGGTTAGCAATCGTTTGGATGAACTGATGGTCATGGGAAGTGAATAGAATAGTCCCGTCGAAATCGATCAGTCCGTTATTCAGTGCCGTAATGGATTCCAGATCCAAGTGATTGGTAGGTTCATCGAATACAAGTACGTTCGCACCGTTCAGCATCATCTTCGCCAGCATACAGCGAACCTTCTCGCCCCCGGACAATACGCTTGCTTTCTTCAGTGCTTCTTCTCCGGCGAACAGCATCCGTCCAAGGAATCCACGTAGGAACGTCTCATCTTGATCTTTAGAATACTGACGCAGCCATTCTACGAGATTCATGTCCACGCCATCGAAATAGCTGGAGTTGTCTTTCGGGAAATAAGCTTGAGTTGTAGTGACTCCCCATGCATATTCACCTGCATCCGCTTCCTGCTCACCCATGATCACATCAAACAGCAGTGATTTAGGCTGGGAGTAAGGACCCACGAAAGCAATCTTATCACCTTTGTTAACTACAAAGCTGATTTCATCAAGAACCTTCTCACCTTCAACCGATTTGGTCAATCCGCTGATCGTCAGAAGCTGCTTACCTGCTTCACGTTCAGGTTTGAAGTTGAGGAACGGATATTTACGGTTAGAAGGACGAATGTCATCCAACGTAATTTTCTCGAGTTGTTTCTTACGAGAAGTCGCCTGTTTAGACTTGGAAGCATTGGCCGAGAAACGCTGAATAAAGGCTTGCAGTTCCTTGATCTTGTCTTCCTTCTTCTTGTTCGAATCACGCTGTAAAGCTTGAGCAAGCTGACTGGACTCGTACCAGAAGTCGTAGTTACCAACGTACATCTGGATTTTGCCAAAATCAATATCCGCAATATGCGTACATACTTTGTTCAGGAAGTGACGGTCATGGGATACGACGATAACAGTACCTTCATAATCCATGAGGAAGTTCTCTAACCAGCCAATCGATTCTAGATCCAAGTGGTTGGTAGGCTCATCGAGCAGGAGGTTGTTTGGACGGCCAAACAAGGCTTGTGCCAAGAGTACCCGTACCTTCTCATTGCCGCTCAGTTCGGCCATTTTCTTATCATGCAGTTCACGCATAATGCCAAGACCGATCAGCATAGCCGCCGCATCCGGCTCTGCATCCCAGCCATTAAGTTCTGCAAATTCGCCTTCAAGCTCACCGGCACGTAGACCATCTGCTTCCGTGAAATCAGACTTCGCATAAAGCGCGTCCTTTTCTTTCATGATTTCATAAAGACGAGTGTGACCCATAATTACTGTTTCAAGTACCGGGAATTCATCGTACTCGAAATGATTCTGCTTCAGAACTGCAAGGCGTTCACCTGGTGTTATATGAACATCACCCGTGTTCGCTTCAATCTCCCCAGACAGAATTTTCAGAAAGGTTGATTTACCAGCACCATTGGCACCAATCAAACCATAGCAGTTACCAGGGGTGAATTTTATGTTTACATCTTCGAAGAGAGCGCGTTTTCCGTAGCGGAGTGTTACGCCGCTTGTGCTAATCATTACGCATTACCATCCTTTTCACTTTAGGGTTTCGGCTCATTATAGCATAAAATCAGTGCAAAAATCCCGTGAAATAGGCATTTAAGCTGATCTCTCTCCTACGAAACTTATTCCAACTGTTTTACGGCGACAACTTTTAAGAAGGGATTTTTTCAATTATTCCCCAGATGTGCGATTTTCCTTTTGTACGACCAGTGTTTCTCCATAACCGAGTGTACGAATTCTTTCCTCCGAAATCGCCTGTTTAACTCGGGCGTTCTCCATGCGATCCAGTGCTTCCCGGGCGGTATCATCAGCAAGTCTGAAGGTACCGTAATGCATCGGAATCATGGTCTCCGCCCCTACATCTAGGAAAGCTTGAATGGCTTCCTCAGGATTTACATGCTGAGAGGTCATGAACCATTCCGGTTCATAGGCCCCAATCGGCATAAGCGCGATATCGATCTTATAACGACTTCCGATCTCCTTAAAGCCAGGAAAATAACCGCTGTCCCCAGCGAAATAAAGATTCGGAGAAGACTTCTGATTTCCGGAATCAGCGGGCTCCAAGATGTACCCACCCCAATGAGAAGTATTCGTATCCCATGGCGTTCTCCGCGTCCAGTGCTGGGTAGGCACAAAACTAAGCTTGATCTTACCTAGCTTAATCTCCTGCCACCATTCCATTTCCACACAGTTGTGGAACCCTTTACGAAGCATTTTTCGCTTCAGACCAACAGGAACTACAAGCGTTGTCCCTGCCCGATATAATTTGCGGATAGAGGCGATATGCAAATGGTCATAATGAGAGTGCGAAATTAGAATCAGGTCAGTCGGTGGCACTTCGCTAAGTGGAATCCCAGGTTGTCCCAGTCTTTTCTCAAAGCCTAGCCTTCTCGCCCAGATGGGATCTGTAATGATATTCATCCCTTCATATTGAAGGAAAAATGTTGAATGCCCAATCCATGTAATGGTAGACTCCAGTCGATTCTCAGACAGATAAGATAATCTGGGCGGCGTATTCGGTACAACATATGAATAGTCCTTCTTCTTGCGACGACGCTCCTCACGCCACTGGCGAAATTCCTTTAATGATTTATCGGTACTTACATTATCTACGTTATGGTAACGAGTTTTAGGCATACAACACCTCTTCTACAGAAGTTTACCGAGCAATCCTAGCTTTAGCGAATATACTACAACAACTATATTGAACAGCAGCGTATTTTGCAAAATATACAAATAGCATGATAAAAGTTCGCCCTTTTATTCATCACAATGGCAGACTTTAGCGAAATAATAGAAGAGTTCTTTTGGTTTCACGCCAGAAATGAGATAATATGTGTATAAAGTATGGCGGTGCATATACCGTTCAAGGGGGAGCTACGTATGAAGATTACTTTTATTGAACCGACTCCAAGTCCAAATACGATGAAGCTACATTTGGACGAAAGTTTAGAACCCGGAATTCGCAGAACCTATACTCCAGAAAGTGAGCGTTCCGCACCTGCTTGGGCACGTGAAATGTTAACGATACCGGGCGTTATTAGCATTTATCATGCTGCTGACTTCGCAGCACTTGAGCGCAAAGGCAATGCCGATTGGGCAGCCATTCTAAGAGAAGTTCAAAGCCGCTTCGGGAGCAACGAAGGTGTAACTGGAGATTGGAGCCTAGCTGACGAGAATGCCGGTGCTCATTTTGGGGAAGCGCAGGTCTTCGTCCAATTGTTCCGCGGAATTCCGATGCAAATCCGCGTCAAAACGGGCGCGAATGAAGAGCGCATATCCTTAGCTAACCGCTTTACTAAAGCGGTTATGGATGTGGCTAGCGCCGTGATGATCAAAGAGCGCAAGCTCACCGATTACGGCGTGCGTTATGGCGAGCCCGCGGACATTGCGCGCGAGGTCGAGCAAGAGATCGAGGCAGCGTATCCGCAGGAACGCCTCGAATCCCTCGTGCAGCAAGCCATTGCGCACGGAGCCGAAGGTGAGTTCGTCGAGCAGAGACGGACTCGCACACAGGATGAGCTGCTGCGAGACCTGAAGCATGAGGATTGGCGCGTGCGCTACGCCGCGCTAGAGGATCTTACGCCGACGGCGGAGCTCCTGCCGGAGCTTAAGGCGGCGCTACACGATCCCAAGCTGCATATTCGCAGGCTTGCGGTCGTGTATCTAGGCGACCTTCGCACGCCTGAGGCGATGGAGCTGCTCTATGAGGCGATGGCTGACAGCGCCCCAGCCGTAAGACGTACGGCTGGCGATACGCTATCCGACATCGGCGATCCTGCCGCCACGCCAGTGATGACGGCGGCGCTAACAGATAAGAGCAAGCTTGTCCGCTGGCGCGCGGCTCGTTTCCTTTATGAAGTCGGCACATCCGAAGCTCAAGACGCGCTCACACTTGCTGCGGATGATCCAGAGTTCGAGGTTGGCCTTCAGGCCAAGATGGCTTTGGAGCGCATCGCCTCAGGTGAAGCTGCAGCGGGCACCGTCTGGCAGCAGATGTCAGAACGCCGCCGCAATTAACAGTGAAGTACCTGATTTTGTCATTGCTTGAGATGTAAACTTGCTTTATACTAATTCCTGTTGTTTATAAATGAATGAAGTAAAGATAGCCTCGTCATACTAGGATGAGGTAGAGGTCGCGGATATAAAGAGTACGCGTGTGGAGACGTTAGAGCCGTCTATGAATCACGCCGAAAGGAATATCTGCCGAAGCTTGTGCTGTAGCTCTTACAGCGGTGCAAGCTGGGGCCGTTGCCGAAAGGCACGGAACTGTCACATTGTATAGCCTGCGTAAGTAGCAGACTGCAGTGTGTTGCGCTATCTTCACAGGGAGTATGATGCGGAGCTGTATAGATGGAGGCCGCAGACATAGTTTGCGGCTTCTTTGCGTTTACAGAATTTGTATGTTTCGTACAGTCATCCATAACCTTCTGGAAATCACGAAGTATACCTCCCGTTTTGCGGGAGTCAGCAGCTCAGCACTCCCCGTTCATGAACAGTAAGATTAGATCATAAGGAGTGTTATATTCATGCAGGGCAATCAGCAAAACCCAGCGCAAGGCAACATAAATCAGCCTGCGCTAAAAAAATCGTTCAAAGCAAGACATTTGACCATGATCGCGCTTGGCGGATCTATTGGTACGGGTCTGTTTCTAGCCAGCGGCGGCGCTATCGCTTCAGCAGGACCTGGTGGAGCTCTTCTTGCTTATACCGCTGTGGGTGTAATGGTTTATTTTCTCATGACTAGTCTTGGGGAGCTCGCCACCTATTTACCGGACTCCGGGTCTTTCAGTACCTACGGTACTCGTTTCGTCAGTCCCGCCTTTGGCTTCGCCATCGGGTGGAACTTCTGGTATAACTGGGCGGTTACGATTGCAGCAGAGCTATCAGCGGCTACCGTCATCATTAAATATTGGTTCCCGGACAGCCCTTCCTTTCTCTGGAGTCTGGTGTTCCTACTACTGATGTTCGGTCTTAATTTCCTATCTGCTCGTGGCTACGGGGAATCAGAATATTGGTTTGCCATTATCAAAATCATTACCGTTATCGCCTTCCTCGTTGTCGGTGTACTCATGATATTCGGCATTATGGGTGGAAAAGCCGTAGGCTTCAGTAACTTCCAAATCGGGGGCAGCTCCTTCCACGGTGGCTTCTTCGCCTTCGTCGGAGTCTTTATGGCAGCCGGATTCTCCTTCCAGGGTACCGAGCTAATCGGCGTTGCTGCTGGTGAGAGCGAGAACCCACGCCGCAACGTTCCGATTGCGATTCGCCAAGTATTCTGGCGTATATTAATCTTTTATATCCTTGCTATATTTGTAATCGGAATGTTGATTCCATATACGAATCCAGATCTTCTGCGTGGAGGCATCGATGACATCGGAGTCAGTCCGTTTACGATCGTGTTCAATAAAGCCGGGCTTGCAATTGCTGCATCCGTAATGAATGCCGTCATTCTCAGCTCTGTACTGTCGGCAGGGAACTCTGGAATGTATGCTTCCACCCGTGTCCTGTATGCAATGGCTAAGGATGGCATGGCTCCGCGCGCACTGGGTAAGCTCAATCGCCGTGGTGTCCCTGTTGGCGCTTTGCTAGTAACTACGGCTGTCGGAATGCTCGCCTTTCTCGCTTCATTCTTTGGTGACGGTGCCGTATATAACTGGCTACTGAACGCCTCTGGTATGTGCGGATTTATTAACTGGTTGGGTATTGCGGTCTGCCATTACCGTTTCAGACGTGCTTTTATAGCACAAGGGCATTCGCTAGATGAACTACCTTACCGAGCTAGATGGTTCCCATTCGGACCTATCTTTGCCTTAGGACTTTGTATTGTAGCTATTCTCGGTCAGAATATGGGCGCCTTCTCAGGTGGAAATATCGACTGGTATGGTATCGCCGTCTCCTATATCAGCTTGCCGCTGTTTGTCTTGATCTGGGTCGGCTATCGCTGGTTTCGGAAGAGTAATATTATTCCTTTGGATAAATGCGACCTAAGTACTCACCCAGAATAAAATAGACTCAAAAGTAACTTTGAGCAACCTGAGTGGTAAAATATTGTTGAAATGCAAATGAAGGAGCTAAGCAGTCTGTAGACGCTTAGCTCCTTCATTTTTGGCGTTTCCTACAGCAAAGCTAGGTGAGAGGAATTAAGGAAAATATCCTTAGAATTTCAGGGAGGGATTCCCTGATGATTAGTCTTAAGAGCTGAAATCGCTGAATTTCAGGGATATTTTCCTCAATTGTTAATCAGCGGTAATCCAGTTTGTAGGCATCAATGAAGTAACACACAAAGAGACTCACAAACAAGAACCATTAAAAATCAAGGAATATCCCGCAGCCATTCAGGCTTCTGGGATATTCCTTTTATTATATAAATCTATTCCCAAGTCACAAACACTTTGAGATCGCCCGTATTGTCAAAAGCAGAACTGGAGTAAGATACATCCTCTAGCCCGAGCTTATATAGCTCCTGCAGGTCATTCTTAAGCTTGGTCCCACTCCCTTGATAACGGAATAATATAGACACCTCACCGGAGGCAATTGCCTTATTCGCTAGTCGAGTCAGATCTTCTACCGAACGTACAATTAGCTCCTCGGAATATAGCTCATAATTGAGATCCTTCTGAAGCTGTTTATAGACAGCCGCATTCTGTCCTCCACGCCCCACAAGCGCAGACAAGGTCTTATGATAACCTACGGAAGCTGCCGGATAAGACTTCGTCCAGCTATGGTCCTGACGCATCTGCGCATCCGTTCTCAAGTAGTATGCTGTGCTAGCCACACCTACTTTATCAGGTGTCGGGTCATCCCAAGTCGTGTCGAGATGATACCACCGTCCATCTAACAACACAAGATTCCAGGCATGCAACTGGCTACGTCCTCCAGGCTGTTTGGCTGTACCCTCAACGATTTTATTCGTGAATCCAGCCTCCTTTAACAGCTTATAGGTCAACAGCGAATACCCTTGGCAAACGGCGCTGCCACTCTTCAATCCTTCATAAGCCGTATATTTACGATACGAAGTGTCATACTTCAGATGAAGCACAACCCAATCGTGGATAGCCTTCACCTTCTGATGATTGTTCATGCCCGGCGTTATGATCTTCTTCAGCGCAGCCTTCACTTCTTTGTTTACAAAAGCCGTCTGCTCCAGCGTCTCCAAATATTTCACTTCCACCGTAACTTTTACAGAGCTTGCGCTTCCTCGATAAGTATATCCGTAGCTGTCTATAATGTAATACAAATAAGGGTCACTAGCCATCGCTTGATCCAGAGCCGCTTGTATTTTCGTTTTCAAATTTGAAGCTTTGCTCTCATAAGTAAAAGTAATGGTCTCCCTGCGGTTGTTCATTGCACCCGTTAGCTTCTGCGCCACTTCATTTACAGAACGAAGGGTGGGTGAACTCGAGGCCGCATAAGCCTGACCCCAGCCCCAATAAATCATCGGTGGAATAGCAGCGAATATAATTACTCCTCCCAGAATGATCTTTACTAATGTGAAGCGTTTTTTCCACATATATATTCCTTTCCTCCGGCTCCATAGACTTATCATAAACCCTACCATTTAATAGATAATGAGCGCTTGGGCAAAAAAAGACTGCTCCCTGTAGAAATAATTCTACTCTGAGAACAGTCTATATGCTAGACCGATGTGTTTTATTCGCTTAGTGGTGTAATGATATAGGTCTCTCCGATTACAGTTTCAAATTCCATCTCTATCCCTATTCGTGAACCATCTGGTCTTTGAATGAGTAAAGACTCGCGACTAACAATTCTACATAGCTGTCCATGAGTAGAGGTCAGTTCTGCCTTCTTTAAGCGCCCCTCGCTCCATTCTATATTTGTGATAAAGCCGCCTCGTGCTACCAAGCCTTTCACACTACCTTCAGACCATTCTTCTGGAAGAGCGGGTAATAATTCAAGCCCTTCCTGATGACTCTGCAAGAGCATCTCAGCAACTCCGGCCGTAGTTCCGAAGTTACCGTCAATCTGAAATGGAGGGTGATTACCGAATAAATTCGGCAGACTTGAATCTTGCAAAATACGACGTAAACAGCTATACGCACTCTCTCCATCCTTCAAACGCGCATATAGATTAAGTAGCCAGGCTGCACTCCAGCCCGTGTGTCCGCCCCCGCCTTCCAAGCGCTTCTTAAGCGATAACGCTGCCGCCTCCGCTAGCTCTGGTGTGGAGGAAGGACTAATTACATTCCCAGGATATAAATCATACAAATGGGAGACATGGCGATGCCCAGGCTCTTGTTCAGCAAAATCCTCATTCCATTCACGAATACGCCCGTCCGGAGCAATCCTCGGATAAGCGAGCCGTTCCTGCTTCTGCTTAAGTTCCTGACGTAGCTGGGCATCGGTATTCAAAATCTCAGCAGCCTGAATACAATGCTTAAACAGCTCAGCGATCAGCGATAAATCCATAGCTGAGCCAGCTGAAACACTGCATGGCGTGCCATCAGCGGTCAAGAATACATTCTCCGGTGAGGTAGACAGACCCGTTGTCCATCTTCCATCAGGCAGCTCTACCAGCCAATCCAGACAAAATAACGCGGCTCCCTTTAACAAAGGATAAGCTGTGTTTCGCAAATATTCCTCATCTGGACGGAAAGCGTAACGCTCCCACAATTGGCGAGAGAGCCAAACCCCTCCCATTGGCCAAAATGCCCACATCGCCTTGCCGTCTGACGGAGACGTCATACGCCACAAATCTGTATTATGATGCACCGTCCAGCCACGTGCGCCATAATGAATATTTGCTGTACGGCTGCCAACCACACTAAGCTCCATAATAAAATCGATTAGAGGTTCATGGCACTCGCCCAACCCGCATAACTCGGCTGGCCAGTAATTCATTTCAGTGTTTATATTGGTCGTATAATTGCTGTTCCATGGCGGCTGGAGATAGGGATTCCAAATCCCTTGCAGATTCAGAGCTTGCGTCCCCGGCCGCGAGCCAGCAATCATCAGGTAGCGGCCATACTGGAACAGCAGCGCTTCTAGCGCAGAATCTGCCTGCCCTTCGCGGTACCGTGCTATTCGCTCATCCGTGGGAAGCTCTATCCGAGGGGAAGATGCAAGCGTCAACTCCACGCGGCGGAACAAGGACTGATGATCCTCTAGATGGCGCTTCTTCAGCTCCGCATATCCCGTTGAGGATAAAGCTAATTGCTCTAGGCACAACTCCGAAGGCAGCTTACCGCCGCTTCCTGGCATCCGGTCATACCCGGCATAATCGGTTGCTGCAGCCAGACGGATGGTAATGGAGCGCGCACCTGAAACCGACAACATGCCGTTCTCAGCATCACATTTGCCGCCATCTGTACGGATCTCCATTGCAGCGGCAAAACTTATGCCAAGACCCTCTTCGTATAATACGGGACGCGGATGATCTCCTACATAATTATCAGCCACATGCGATGGAGCACGGCCGGTCATCATCAGCGCGCCATCCGGAGTGATCTCTAGTCGAATAGGATGCGGCGAAGTCAGTGCCACTGAGAAATCCGGCAAAATACCCAGCCCCTCTTTCCCCTCTGCACGAATATGAATGACTATAAGTCCATCCGGTCTGCTGGCCAAAACTTCGCGCACAATCCTTACATCACCAGCAGTATAGGATACCGTAGCAAGCGCTTGATCCAAATCAAGCTCCCTCTGATAATCCTCTACAGGACCAGCAAGATTGAACTTCATTCGCAAGTCTCCGAGCGGTTGATAGGATTCAGTCCGTCTGCCTAACATCTTGGAATCTACCAGCGCTTCCGCTTCCTTGTATTTCCCCTCTGCCACTAATTGTTTGGCCGGAGCCAAATGACGCAGCGCCTCATAATTAGCTGTATCCCGCGGAAAGCCCGACCATAAGGTGTCTTCATTTAATTGAATTAGTTCTTCTTCCGTTCCGCCAAAGATCATGCCACCCAAACGGCCATTACCCACTGGCAGTGCCTCTTCCCATACATCTGCAGGCTGCTTATACCAGAGCTTATACCAGAGCTTATGCCGCCCAGTGTTCTTACTTTCTTCCACGTAAATTCCTCCTATCCTGTAATTACAGATGAAAACAAATCGGCGGGAAGCCCGGACTTTCGTTCGGACTTCCCGCCATCTTCATGCTTTTATTTTATTAACCTTAATTCAATAATTACTCATTCCAAAGTTTCACGCGTTGTTTAACCAGCTCTTCACGTAAATCTTCAGCTTTTGTTACACCAGCTTTATCGAGTTCAGCCATGTAAGCATCCCAAACTTTGTCGAAATCAGCTGGTTTGGACAAGATGGCTTCAGGAATTCGTTTCCAACTGATATCCTTCAGCTTGTTGTCGAGAACGACAATTTCGCTATCCCCAGGAATCGTGATGTTCCATGCCGCACCCCAAGGTTTAACTTTGAATTCATCTTCATTTGGGAAGAGGTCTTTCCAAGTTGTTGCTTTATAAGCAGCAAGTGTTTCTTTTTCAACTGCATTGTAGCCTACTGTTACTTGCTCAGGGAAACGAGTTGTATAGTAGTTTCCAGTTGGATCCAATACGCCGTCACCATAGTGAGCGCTAAGCAGAGCGTAGTTTGATCCGACATTGCCAAGTCCTGTTTCTTTTTGGAAATTGGTAGTGTCATTATATTTACGGTTGTTCACATCTTCAGGAATGACGCGTTTGCCGTCAACTACGTTGTAATGCTTGCCCTCGATACCCCAGTTAACCAATACTTGACCTTCATCGGAAGCTAAGTAGTCCAAGAATTTAATTGCACGTACCGGATCTTTAGCATCTACGCTGATCCCAATACCGTTACCACCCATAAAACCTGTAGGCCAGAAGGAAGTTTCTTTGTACTCTTCAGACAGGGTTACTGGATAGTGTCCGTATCCTTGATCAAGCTTACCTTCAGCCTTCAATGCTCTTTCTCCATCGCCATAACCCCAGTCTTGGTCGATCAAACCAATAACACGGCCGGTAGCGATTTTCGCTTTGTACTGATCATACTTTTGAACGAAGCTTTCCGGGTCAAGCAATCCGATATCGTTCATATGGTTGAGCCAGCGGAAATATTCTTTCTCAGCAGGACGACGGAAGTGATAAGTTACTTCTTGTGTGTCGATATCGATTGCATATTCACCATCATCAGGAGAGCCTGTAGTAGTGAATGCTGGGTTAGTTACTGTAATGTACATGTACCAATCATCTGCATTTAGGGTCAGACCGATGTTTTTGTTACCATTTTCATCGGTTGGATGTTTTTCCAGGTAAGCCTTGATTACGTTCTCATAATCTTGGACAGTTTTAATTGCAGGATATCCCGCTTCTTTAACAGCACGGTGCTGCAGTTCAAATCCGCCGCCAGCATCAAAGTATTTGTTATCCACACCTGCATACGTAGGGATAGCATAGATCGCGTGGTCATCGTCACTGTAGCGTGAGCGTTTCATGCCTTCTTCGCCTAATACTTTTTTAATGTTCGGAGCATATTTTTCAATTAGATCTGTCAGATCAAGCATTGCGCCTGCATCCACCAGCTTGCTTACGTCGGTCTTGGCACTGATCAAATCCGGATAATCACCACTCGCTGCGATCAGCGCTACTTTCTGAGCTGGGTCACCAACCGCGTATTCAGCATTCAAGGTAACTCCTGTTTTTTCCGTAATCGCTTTACCTACTTCGTCTTGCATGCCTGTCCAGTTTGGGTTAGGGTCAGCACTGAAGAAAGTCATCGTGAGCGGAGAAGTATCCTCAACCGCATTGGCTGAATTAGCCGAGTTACCCTTATTTGTTGCATTTCCAGCTGCATCTCCAGCTGCGTTATTGCCGTTGTTTCCACCACAACCTGCGAGCATGCCGAGCATCATAATAGAAGTGAGTGTAAGTGCAGTTGCTTTAGCTTTTATTTTTCTATTATTCCCCATTACATAAACCCTCCTTAAAATTGTTTATCTATCGTATCACAGATAAATCCTGTTAATACTTATCCCAAAACTTCCCACAAGAAAAGAAAACGGATACAAAACACTCTTAAAGCTTAGGGGAGACTATACTCCCCTGTTAGCTGTAATTAGCTCTTCACAGCGCCAAGTGTCATACCTTGAACAAAGTACTTCTGAATGAACGGATACACCAACAAAATTGGCACGGTTACGACAATCGTAATCGCCATCTTGATAGACTCTGGAGAGACCTGATTCGAAGCTAGAGAAGCAATGTTGGAGCGATAATCGCCTCCATTGCCACTGGTTGTACTCTGCAGAACCTTCATCAGTTCATATTGCAATGTCGTCAGATGAGGACTTGAACCATTATACAAATACGTATCAAACCATGCATTCCATTGACCTACCGCTAGGAACAGTGCGATTGTTGCTAGCGCCGGTTTCATCAGCGGCAGGATGACACGCCAGTAAATGGTAAAATCATTCGCTCCATCCAGCTTCGCCGATTCCTGCAGTGCATACGGCAGGCCGTCAATAAAGGAACGGATAACGAAGACATTAAAAGCACTAACCAATCCAGGCAATACGTAGACTGCAAAGCTGTTCATCATGTGCAGATCCTTGATCAGCATGTATATTGGAATCATTCCTCCAGAGATATACATGGTCATCGCCAAGAATGTGGAGACGAACTTGCGGCCTGCAAAATCAGGACGGCTGATCGTAAATGCTAGCATCGAGGCACTGATCAGACCGAACAAAGTACCGACGACAGTCCGCAAAGCAGATATTTTAAACCCGGTGATCAGCCCTGAGAAACTGAAGATTTTCAAGTAATTGTCCCAGGTAAATTCCCGAGGATAGATGGTGATACCGCCGCGCACACTATCCACTGAATCATTCAGCGAGATCGCAAGCACGTTCAGAAACGGATAGATTGTGATTACAACCACGAACAGTATTACAAAGTATACAATGAAGTCAAAGATCCGGTCTGACCACGACTTTCCGGTGATAGCTGTATTTCCCACTGTAACGCTCTCCTTTCAAGAAAAGGGCAATTTTGCTGCCACGATTGGTAGAAGGGCCTTCTGTGTTACAGAAGGCTCTCTTTAGTTGTACGTTTGAAGATTCCATTAATCGTAAACAGCAGGATTACACTGATCACTGAGTTGAATATATTGATCGCGGTACCGTAGGAATATCTCGCCATGCCTAGTCCATATTTCAGAGAATACAGATCCAACACTTGAGAATAGTCGGTAACGAGGTTGTTTCCAAGCAAGAATTGCTTCTCAAAGCCGATATTTAGCAAATTACCGATCGACATAATGAGTAGTACTGTAATGGTCGGGCGGATACCAGGAAGAGTAATATGCCATACCTGGCGGAGCCTGCTGGCACCGTCCACTCGAGCCGCTTCGTACAGTTCAGGTCCAATACCCGAGATGGCCGCAAGGTAGATGATCGCATTCCATCCGGTTTCTTTCCACACATCAGATAAAGTAACGATTCCCCAGAAGAGATGGCCCTGAGCCATGAACTGGATAGGTGAGTCTATAAATCCAATTGTTAACAAGAGATCGTTTACAAGACCATTTTCGCTAGATAACATTTTAGTTACAATTCCCGCTGCAACCACCCATGATACAAAGTGAGGCAAATACGAGACGGTCTGAGCAAAACGTTTAAAAAATCCAAGACGCAATTCATTGAGCAATATTGCAAACGTTATCGGAAAGATAAAGCCTGCGATGAGGCCCATTCCGCTCATCGCCAGCGTGTTACGTAATGCCAGTAGGAATTGCGAATCGCTAAACAGTGTCTTAAAATGTTCAAAGCCTACCCATTCTTGTTCAAAAAAGCCACGTGCGGGCTTGTACTTTTGAAAAGCCATCGTCCAGCCCCATAATGGGAGATAACTGAAGACGAATGCCCAGATTACAAAAGGTATCGACATCATCCACAAATACTTTTGATTCTTAAAGCTTCTCCAAAACCGTCCTCCTGAAGCAGGCTTTTTGTTGCGCATTCGGGTGTCCGGCGGGATTTGAGCAGTTACTGTGTCCGCTTTCATAAAGCCCCTCCTCTCTATGCCTTAATTCTAAAACTTTGTAAGCGATTGCAGTACCCTATAAATTCGACTTAAAATCAGTGAAAATTAGAGATTTTTGTCCGGGGTGAATTCTCATTTCGGCTCATCGACACAGGGGGGCTAATGCTGCTGGCCTCTGCATTATTCTTTTGATATGGTTCATAAAACTATCTGCTGGATGTTGGTCGCTACCGCGGAACATTAAGACTTCCGATCGCTGCTTCTTCGAATTTTTCAACTAGGCTTCTGGTAACAGCCACTACGAGGAATTTTGGACTTCCGATCGCTGTTATCCTCAGATTTCTTGATTTAAACCGCTTTTCGCGGTAGAAATCCGAGGATAGCATATGCTTTCGAAGCGAGCTTTTCTACGAAAAGCTTTCGGGCGAACGCTCCGCTTCTACAGTTCCAAAAATCCCTCTTCGCTCATTTACCAGCAGATGTTTAGAACCCTGATTCTAAAGAAAATGCATTAGCCCTCCACCCGTATAAGCTTAAGCAGGTGTCTATTTAACTACATTAATACTTCACCACGTACAATTGGTGGGAGGTAGGGAAAACAAAAAAAAAAGACCTGCGGCTGTGATTCAGATAAACATCTGATCCACAGCCGCAGGTATATCAAACAAGAACACCACACCAAACCTTAAATACTTTTACGATAAGAAGTTGGTGAGATTCCTACATATTTACGGAACTTAGCGTTGAAATAATCAGGGTTCATATATCCTACCTTCTCAGCCACCTCGTATACTTTCATACCTTGCGTCAGAAATTCCTTAGCCTTCTCAATCCGCACTTTGTCCACGTACGTATTAAAATATTCCCCTGTGGTGTTCTTGAACATTTTACCGAGATAAGCGCTGTTGTAGCAGAATAACTCGGATAAGGTCTCCAGCTTTAGGTTCTCATTGTAGCGTCGGTTGATTATTTCTGTGATCTTCTTAATTTCATTTCCACGCCCACTGGTCATCTGACTCGCAATTTCTTCGAGAAATGAGACAGCCTGATCCTGCAAATCAGACAAATAATAACTTTGATAAAGCTCCCCTATCGGAGGGGAATGCTCTGCTGCATAGGTACGAATTTCTGGATACGTAGGCTCCAGACGGGCCAGCACAGTACTAAGGAGCCTCACAAAGGTCTCTTTAATTCGCAATTCATCACTGCCCGCAGATATAAGTTCAGCACAGATGGTTTGCACTATCGGTCGGATCGCGCTCAGACTTCCGGTTTCTACTGCAAGCAGCAGACGACTCTCCGTCTCCTGATCCTCTTCAGTCTTCTCCTTCATCTCCATCAGAAATCCTGAAGGATCTGTACTGATGATGATCCCCTTCTTGAAGAAGAAGGAACGTCTTAACAGTTCACGTGCTGAATTAAACGATTCTCCTGCTATTTCAGGTCGAGGTACTACTCCCCCCGCTACTGCAATGAAGTCGTAACCCCTTGGTTCTATCACTGCAGATAATCCCTTATATAATTCTTCCCGCTTGCTCGCGCTCTGGTCCGGGTCCTTCATAAGAATCCCCAAATACTGCGACAACGTAAAGAATGAAGCATTAGGGTGATTACTAAAATGCTGTTCCATCACTGTTTTGATTTCCCGTAGATCCTCATCGTTTGCACCAGCTGTTTTTCTTAACTCCATGAGGATGACTTCGTAATTGCCCTGTTCCAGTCCTAGTGCATTCACATGTCTGCTAAGGTTCTCCTCCTCCAGTTCTTCCTCTAAAGTTGGCTGCATAAGCGCTCGAAGTAAAGTTTCCCTATTGCGAGCGGGCTCCTCCTCATTCCAGTCACTGAACCGCTGCTCCTGCTCGATCGTTTCATGTAGCTGTTCCAGACATACGATCATCTCATCCTCATCCACTGGCTTCAGCAAATAGCCGTCGATCCGATAACCAATCGCCCGCTTAGCATATTCAAAATCAGCATGTCCACTCAAAATGAGTACATGACTTTCTGAGCCTTCTTTGCGAAGCTCACTAATCATTTCCAGACCATCCATTCCAGGCATACGAATATCAGCAACGATCAGTTCCGGGTAGAAGGTATGATACTTTTCAAGTGCTTGCAAGCCATTAGCTGCTGTAGCTACTACCGTATAACCGAGCTTCTCCCATGGGATCAGACTTCGAAGTCCTTCCCGTAGCTTCGGCTCATCATCGACAATCATCACTTTTATCATAGATTGTTGTCCTCCATTGGTATGCAGAAGAAAATAACCGTTCCTACATTAGGTCTACTTTCAATCGTTAGCCCATATTCTGCGCCGTAGGATAGTTTTAGCCGGTCATGTACATTACGAAGTCCAATTCGCTCACCTTCACGCTCTTCCTTACGCTCAAGCGTGTTCAGTAATTCCTCCAGCTGAATTGGAGATATTCCTACTCCGTTATCTGTAATCGTAAATTTAGCATGATCCCCAACTTGTACAACTTCCACCGTCACAAATGCACCTTCCATCTTATTATCCAGTCCGTGGATTACTGCGTTCTCAACAAGTGGCTGAATAAGAAGCGGGGGCATATAAAGAGATTCAACGGCAGGGTCTACAGTAAATTGATATTTCAACCTCTCCTCATAACGGAATTGCTGAATATCCAAGTAACAACGTACCACTTCTAATTCCTGACTAAGCAAAATTTTACTTCGGCCTACCTCCAGGCTACTGCGCATCATTTTACCTAGAAGACGTACCACACGGGCAATTTCCACTTGCCCCTTCATGTGAGCTTCCATCCTAATCGCTTCTAGTGCATTGAATAAGAAATGCGGGTTAATCTGGCTGGCCAGCATTTTGAATCGTATATCATTTTGTTTCTGTTCCAGCAGACTATTCTGAGCATTGGATTCCTGTACCTCATACATCAAATCATTAATGCTGCGTACCATGGAATTGAATTGACGAGCTAACAGGGCGATTTCATCCTTGCCATCCATCTTTAATGTCGTATCAAAATCCCCAGTACTGACTCGGTTAATATGTCTGCTTAAATGCAGCAATCGTCGCGAAAACAACGAGGAGAAGCTATATATAATTAAAAAGGCCAATAGAACACTTATCGCAACCACAGTAATCGAAAGCTTAATCACTTGATTGGGTTCTTTAACTATACTTTCAATCGAAAAAACAGATATAATTCGTAGTGCATTTCGGCTGGCTTGTGGTTTAAGCTCCTCGATCACAATTTTGGAAGCTTCACCATCTACTACTGCTTCATAGCTTCCACTTCCCTGCCCCAAGAGCTTCGTGTCAAAAGAAACATCCGCCAGCTTTTTACCTGTCCGATCTTTCCGGTTCGCTGCAATGATATTGTCTTGATCATCGACGATCATGGTATCAAAAGATTCCTGGCTTAGAATGGATGTAAGCTGCTGACTGTTCACATTAATAACGAGCACACCGATCTTACTGGAGCCCTCCAGCTCAATTTTGCGGACAAGACTTAAATAATTCCGCTTATCACGCTCATCTTCGATATATTCCCAACCGACAAGACTATCGTACCGCTGTGCTCTCTGATACCACTGGCTCTCCTTAATCTCAGGTGAAGGATTGATCAGCTCCCAGTTGTTAAGCAGCGTAGCGTTGTCAGTGTATAAGCGAATGTTGGATATATCTTTATACAACCTTAGATACTCACGCATATCCGAGTAATCGCGGTAAGCTTCCACCACATCATAAGTGCTAACATACTGACGTATGGCAAGTCTCTTCAACCGTGCATCATTGCTCAAGCGATATGCGATATCTTGAGATACACCGATGACTTCTTCTGTTCTTTTCTTTACCCGATCTACGTTGATTGAAGCTTGTTCCAGTGCGCTCTGAAATGCCATGGTCCTCATCTCAAACGTAAGATAACCGCCTACCAGCAATACCGGAAGTAACGTGGTGAGTAAAAAAGCAAGCAACAGCTTATTGCGGATTTTGATGTCATTCAACAGCTTAACCATCCATTGGAACATGGCCTTCCGCCCCCCAAAACCTTCACTATCTCATGCAGAGTTTAACGCTGCCCTGGAGATACCCCATACTTTACAGAAGAAAAATAGGAACGGCAACAACTTCGAATACAGCCTATCCTCAGATCAATAAACGAGATGGTCATAAAAAGGTCCTTCGCCATATGCGAAAGACCTTTTTTATCAGACATATCAAGCATAAACCTTTCGGCGTCCTTAATTATTGGCGGTACGCTGCCAGCTTGTTATTCAGTTCACGGGTCTGACCGTATACTTCCTGATAGAGGTTAAATAAGCCGTCATAGATTGCCGCTTGCTTCGGATCTGGTTTATATACATCCGCAGGACGGATGAAAGCTTCTGCACATGCACTAAGTGATGTGAACCAGCCACTACCGTAAGCTGCCAACATCGCTGCTCCCATAGCCGGACCTTGCTCACTTTCAAGCTTCACGATGGATGCATTGAAAATATCTGCTTGCATCTGGAGCCATGCCTCATTTTTAGCCCCTCCACCGATCGCAATGATTTCTGTAATCTCTTTGCCTGAATCACGTACAATCTCGATAGATTCACGTAGCGAAAAGGTAATGCCTTCTAATACAGAACGTGTAAAATGAGTCAACGTATGCCCTGAATCCATACCAATAAAGCTTCCGCGAATATTCGCATCTGGATGAGGTGTACGTTCCCCAACGATATAAGGTGTAAAGAGCAGTCCGCCGCTACCCGCTGGAATGGAAGCTACTCCACTTAGCAATTCATCAAAGCTTTTGTCTGCCGCAAAGGTTTCTTTGAACCATGTAAGGCTATGACCAGCCGCTAGAGTAACGCCCATGATATAGTAGGCATCTTTTTCACCATGGTTAAAGAAATGAACTTTGCCTTCGAGATTTAAGTCTTTGTTGCTCTCATAGGAAAGAACTACACCAGATGTACCAATACTGCACATCGTCCGGCCTTCACCAAGGACACCTGCTCCAAGTGCGCCACATGCATTATCCGCACCACCAGCAAATACCTTTGTTGATGATAAAAGACCTGATGCTTCCGCAATATCTGGCAATAACGTTCCCGTCTGTTCAAAGGACTCTACCAGTCTAGGGAAAAGGGAAAGCGGCAGTTCAAAAGCTTCAGCAATTTCAGCACTCCACGTTTTAGAACCTACATCTAATAGAAGCGTTCCTGCAGCATCGGAATAATCCATCGCATAATCACCGGTCAACCGGAGACGCACATAGTCTTTTGGCAGCAGGAACTGATGCGCTTGTGATAACACCTCAGGTTCATTCTCTTGTACCCATAGAATTTTAGGAAGTGTGAAGCCTTCCAGCGCACGGTTTCTAGCAACCTCAATAAGCTTTGCTCCGAGCGTCTTCTCTATTTTTCTGCACTGTGCAGTAGTACGAGTATCATTCCAAAGAATGGCCGGACGAAGCACTTGCCCTTCCTTATCCACTAGTACCAATCCGTGCATTTGCCCGGAGAAGCTAAGACCATCAACTTGTGATGGGTCTATGCCCGATACTTCAATTAGACGACGAAGGCTGACCAGCGTGCCTTTTACCCAGTCCTCAGGATTTTGTTCGCTCCAGTTCGGCTGCGGTCTGCTTAGCGGGTAGGACTCGGAATGCTCAAAAGCCACCTTGCCCTGTGGGTCCACTAGAACAGTCTTCACTGCGCTAGTGCCCAAATCTACACCTATAACGTATTTCATTTTTGACCTCCTAAAAGTTTTATGAGCGCTTACTTCGTTGAAATACTCCGAATAAAACTCGCTTCGTAAGCATCCGCTTAGTTTTTACTACAAAAAGGGGGCTGCCGAAGAATGCTCTCTTCAGCAACCCCCGTTGCATTTGTTCAAACTGGATTCAAAACCTAAGCTTCAAGCTCCCTGTAAAGACTACTCAGCCAAGATGTATTGGTTAAGGGTAGCTCTCAGGTATTCTTGACGTCCGGATTGGTTAGGGCGTGGGTTCTCATTGTTCAAAGCATATTCAGCCAAGGAAGCCAGAGTTGCTTTGCCGGATACGATGTCCGCACCAACGCCTTCATTGAAGCTGCTGTAACGTTTTTCAACGAAATCTTCGAATACGCGATCTTCGATCAATTTAGCAGCTACTTTCAAGCCTTTTGCATAAGTATCCATACCAGCGATATGTGCTAGGAACAGATCCTCAGGCTCGAAGGAAGGACGACGTACTTTAGAGTCAAAGTTGATTCCGCCTTTGCCAAGACCATCATTCTTGAGTACTTCATACAGTGTAAGTGTTGCATCGTAGATGTTAACTGGGAATTCATCTGTATCCCATCCAAGCAATGTATCACCTTGGTTAGCATCAAGCGATCCGAGCATGCCGTTGATACGAGCTACACGAAGCTCATGTTCAAATGTATGACCTGCAAGCGTAGCATGGTTAGCTTCAAGGTTCAGCTTGAAGTGCTTGTCGAGGTTGTATTTTTGTAAGAAAGAGATCGTTGTTGCTGCATCGAAATCATATTGATGTTTCGTAGGCTCTTTTGGTTTAGGCTCGATCAGGAATTGACCGTCAAAGCCGATTTCCTTAGCGTAATCTACAGCCATGCTGAACAGACGAGCAATGTTGTCTTGTTCAAGACCCATATCTGTATTCAGCAATTCTTCGTAACCCTCACGACCGCCCCAGAATACATAGTTGCTAGCACCCAGACGTTTACCAACTTCCAGACCTTTCTTCACTTGTGCTGCTGCATGTGCGAAAACATCAGCGTTAGGTGTAGAACCTGCACCGTGCATGTAACGTGGGTTAGTGAACATATTAGCAGTATTCCACAACAATTTCTTGCCGGAAGTCTTCATGCCTTGTTCAAGGATATCAACGATAGTGTCGATGTTGCTGTAGAATTCACGCAAAGATGCGCCTTCAGGTGCGATATCTACATCATGGAAGCAGAAGTAAGGCAGATCCATCTTGTCCATAAATTCAAATGCTGCTTCAGCGCGAGCCTTAGCTTTGTCCAGACCGTTCAATTTGTTCCAGCTGCGAATTGCTGTTTCAGCGCCAAACGGATCAGAACCGCCAGCAGTTAATGTATGCCAATAAGCCATTGCAAATTTCAGATGTTCTTCCATAGTTTTGCCGGCTACGACTTCTTTAGGATTGTAAAATTTAAATGCGAAAGGGTTGGTGGAACGGCTTCCCTCGTAAGAGATTTTGTTCACTGTCTCAAAATAAGCCATTGTGTAATCCTCCTCAATTTGTGCTTCGCCCGCAAGCGTTTACAGGATCATCTTAACACATCTTTCGGACTTTGTATATTGGTTAAACAAAGTTTTGATAAGTTTTTTATGACCATTTTTTGGGACCCTGTCTAGCCTCCTCTCTCCTCTTCCCAAATATTAGAGCTCCCTGTTGGAAAATTTCCTCTGGACGCTACGTATTGCAATTTGCAGCACATCACTCTAGACTAAGTGGCATACAACAAATGGGAACTATGCCAAGCTAAAACGCCTTTAGCGTCCTTTTAAGGACGGTAAGCGTTTATGCGAGAATTATAAGGAGAAAGTATACCGTGAAGCTTATACTTTCTTATATTTAAGAAGGATGTGTGATTTGTGAAGGTTACTGGAGACCAAGCGCTGGTCAAAAAAATAAATAAATCGATTGTACTACATACCATTCGAAGACACTCTCCACTCTCGCGCGCGAAGGTCTCAGAGATGACCGGACTGAATAAAGCTACTGTGTCCAATTTGGTAGCCGAGCTGTGCACGCAAGAATTGGTAACTGAAGTCGGACCTGGGGAATCAAGCGGTGGCCGCAAACCGTTAATGCTGCATTTTAATACGATGGCTGGTAGTGTAATCGGCATAGAATTACGGGTTAAGCAGCTAACAGCGGTCTTATGTGATCTGAGCGGGGGCATTCTTTACGAAAGCGATTTTTCTTTAGAAAACCATGATTTTCCTTACGTTCTGGAACAAATGAAAAAACTTATCTCAGGCTTGATTTTCAATGCTCCAGAATCCCCTTACGGCATCGTCGGCATCGGAGTAGGTGTCCCCGGGATGGTGGATGAAAATGGTGTTGTACTCTTCGCTCCCAACCTTGGCTGGGAAATGGTCGAGCTGCGAGCGATACTCGAAGCTGAATTTTCCGTTCCTGTCACCATTGATAACGAAGCGAACGCGGGTGCACAGGGTGAACTCAACTTTGGAGCGGCACGAGAGGTAAGGCATCTCCTTTACATCAGTGCGGGATCAGGGATTGGATCTGGAATTATTATTGGTGGAGAGTTATATAAGGGTGCAAGAGGATATGCCGGCGAAACCGGACATATGACGATTGAAGCACAAGGCAAGCCTTGCAGTTGCGGGAGTCGTGGCTGTTGGGAGTTATATGCCTCTGAGAAAACTTATGATAATCCCAACCTCTCCCTCCCTGCCCATACTACGCCAGAGCTGGTTCGTTATGCAGCCAGCGGGCAAGAAGATGCCCTGCATCACTTCTTAACGATGGGTGAATATCTCGGTATCGGGGTGACCAATCTAATCAATAGCTTCAATCCAGAGCTTATTGTGATCGGTGGGGCATTGTCTGAGGCTGAAGAATGGCTAGGCGAACCGCTGCGCCGGGTTGTAGCTGAGCGTACTCTTCCTTACCATAAGCAGCAACTCGAAATTACATTCTCTAAGCTCGGCAGCCGTGGAACGATGATCGGCGCAGGTTTCTCTGCTGTTATGCATTTCCTGGGCGATATTCGGGTGACCCTATAATCCATAACGGTAAGCGAAGCGTTTATGTGTGAAATATAAGAATAATTTATAACGTGGAACATATACATTCTTATATTTTGAAATAATTGACGTAAAATTGACGCATTTGAGTGAATCAAAAGTGCAGTAAAAAGAACAGAAATCCTATATAATAAAGGTCAAGCTAGTGTGACATTTATCACTACAACCCCTTTTTTGAAATGGAGAGCGAGTCCATGACCTATGTTGATACGTCTGATATCTCGGCACAGATGTTCATCACTGTGTTGCTTTTTCTGCTCATTATTGCCCCTTTGATCAGCCTCGGCGTGCTCCGTTTTTTTCAAGCTAAAAAGAAATCAGGATTTATTCTTATTGGCAGCGGCGCTGCTGTATACGTTCTATTTCAGCTCATTACATCCTTCACTCAAACCTAAACTCTACTTCTAGATCTACTTTCATAAAAATAGTCTGCGCACAGATGCGTCAGACTATTTTTTGTATGCTTAAAGCTCGCAAGCATTTTATACTTTCTTATATTTCAAAAAAGACCGCCTCCTGATCGGAAGCGGCCCATTACAATTTCCTGATGGAAATCTTATTTAACAAGAAGAAACGACTTTGTCGTCCTATTAAAACGACATCGGTTCCTCGTAGAAATATAAGGATATTATAGTTGTGCAGCATATAAATTCTTATATTTTTAAACAGTTGTAAGTGCTTTGTCGAACTGAGTTTTGTTCATGCCAACAATTTTATGCTCACCGATTACAGTTACAGGAATAGCCCTCACTCCCATGTCCCATACTTGCTGAGCAAAATCATCGTTCTGCTCGACATTGCGTTCTTCGTAGGATACGCCTTTTTCGCTTAAAAAGCTCTTCACCTGACGGCAATGCGGGCAATTTGTTGAGGTATATACAATTACATTCTCCATGATATGACCTCCTATAAAAGTTATACAGTGATGATATCAATTGTAGCATTGAGGGTTTTTCAAACCAAATTATAGAATAACTGCACTGTGCTCCAAGCTTTCGATATATTTCTCAGCATCCATAGCTGCCATACATCCACTACCTGCTGCAGTAATCGCTTGTCTGTAACGAGTATCCTGTACATCACCACATGCGAACACGCCTGGGATATTAGTTTCGGAAGTGCCTGGGTTCGTCATGATATAGCCATCCGCATTGGTTGTGATCTGTCCGCCTAAGAAAGAGGTATTCGGGTGATGGCCAATCGCAACAAACACGCCGCTTGCTTCGATGATTTCTTCTTCACCAGTCTCATTGTTAAGCACTTTTAGTCCATTGACGCCTCTTTCGCTCGAAGTCACTTCCAGAGGAGTACGGTTCAAGTTCCAGTCTACTTTAACATTAGCGCGTACACGATCCTGCATGATCTTCGAAGCACGCAATTCTCCACGACGGTGCACCAAAGTCACTTTGGAAGCAAAACGAGTCAAGAAACCCGCTTCCTCAAGTGCGGAATCTCCGCCACCAACAACCACGATCTCTTTATTACGGAAGAAAAATCCGTCACAGGTAGCGCAGGTGCTAACACCGCGTCCTACGTTATCTTGCTCCCCTGGGATACCGAGGTATTTCGCTGTAGCGCCTGTGGAAATGATCAATGTATCTGTAGTAAGAACACCCATTCCTTCAACATTCAGCTTAAAAGGGCGCTCTCCAAGTTCTACACTGTTCACCCAGCCCGTACGGAATTCTGCACCAAAACGTTCAGCTTGTTTACGCATATTATCCATCAAGTCAGGGCCCATGATTCCTTCAGGAAATCCAGGGAAATTCTCCACTTCTGTAGTTGTGGTTAATTGTCCACCGGGTTGAGGTCCTTCGATTACTAGTGGGTTCAAATTGGCACGAGCCAAATAGATAGCGGCGGTTAATCCTGCCGGTCCAGTACCAACAATTATTGATTTATACATATCTATGTCCTCCTTGAGCTAAACGGCAATGACGTCGCTTCTTATTTAAAATAATTATAATGTAGTGTTAATTATGATAACTGAAAGCAAATATGTCAATATGCCAGACTCCCAAGTTCCAAAACTATTTTGTGAACAATTTAATTTCAAAAAATATTATCGTAATAATCTTAGTCCATTTAGAATCACTAATATCGTACTGCCTTCATGCCCTATCACGCCAAAAGGAAGCGCGATCCCTTGCACAAAGTTGCTGATCATAAGCACTGCAATCACAGTCACAGCAAAAATCATATTTTGCTTCACAATACGCTGCGAACGACGCGCCAATGATATGGTTGAAGCGATCTCTTCTATATTATCATTCATAAGAACTACATCGGCTATTTCAAGTGCTGCGCCGCTTCCTTTCATGCCCATCCCCATGCCTACGGTTGCTGTCGCCAAAGCAGGTGCATCATTCACACCATCACCTACCATAACAACATGACCATACTTTTCACGTAGTGCTTTGATATGCTTCACTTTATCCTCCGGTAATAGATCGGCAAATACCATATCCACTCCAGTTGTACCTGCAATAACCTGAGCTGTAGCGTCACGGTCACCGGTAAGCATTGCCACTTTAATCCCAAGCTCCTGCAGCTTACGCACTGCGGCTTCTGCTTGAGGGCGAACCGTATCCTGTAAAGCAATCATTCCGGCAATCTGCTCACCGTCCAGAATGATGGAGACGGTCTTCCCTTCTTCAGCCAACTGCTGCCGCTTAAGTTTCCAATGCTCTAGTTCAGGATTCATAGCAGATGGAGTCAGCTCATCGAGCAAATTAGACTTTCCGATTCTCCAGAGATGTCCGTCGATTTGACCTTCAATTCCCCAACCTGTGATGGTTTTACTGTCTTCTACTCCCTGTAGCGCTAAACCTTCCTCTTCTGCTTTACGCACAATCGCTTCCGCCAGTGGATGACGGGACATATGCTCAATGGATGCGCTAACCGTTAGCAACTCTTGCCGACTGTAGCCTTCACCTGCAATAAAATCAGTTACCTGAGGAGTTCCCTCTGTAAGCGTCCCTGTCTTATCGAATGCCACAACCGTTGTGCGTGCCATATTTTCCAGATGGACCCCGCCTTTAAACAGAACCCCTTTTCGCGCACTTTTGGAGATGGCTGACAGCATCGCTGGCATAATGGAAGAGACCAAAGCGCAAGGTGATGCTACTACTAGAAAGACCATCGCTTTATAGAAGGTAGCGCTCCAGGTCCAGTCCAGCAAAAACGGTGGAAGGATAATCAGTGCCACTGTCGAGGCTACGACAACCCGTGCATAGATGGCTTCTAGTCTTTTAATAAAACGCTGGGAGTTAGGAACTTCCGTCTCTGCCTCTTCTACCATTTTGATGATTTTAGCAAAAAGGGTGTTCTCAGCTGCTTTCGTTACCTCAATATAAAGGGGTCCTTCTCCATTAACAGTGCCTGCAAAAACCTCGCTACCGGCACATTTCTCTACAGGAACCGATTCTCCCGTAATGGAAGCCTGATCTACTGCTGATTCCCCCCGATATACCTTGCCGTCTGCCGGAATCAAATCTCCCGGGCGTACAAGCAGCAGATCTCCGATCACCAGCTGGTCAATATTAACCTCATTCATACTTCCTTTTTCAATACGCATAGCCGTAGCTGGTTTGAGTGCCATCAGCGAGGAAATATCCTTTTTACTACGTTCCATCGTATAACTCTCTAATGCTCCACTGAGTGCAAAAATGAAAATAAGCATAGCACCTTCATTCCAGTATCCAATGGAAGCTGCGCCTAGTGCGGCTGCAATCATTAATAGGTTCACATCGAGATCTCGTTCTTTGACGAGCGTCTCTACGCCTTCCTTTGCCTTGTTCCAGCCACCAATCGTATAAGAAATGACATAGAGTGCAATCGAGAGAATTTCAGACCAACCACCAATAGCCCAAGCGAAAAGCATAAGCAGTCCGCTGCCCAGAGCAGCCTGCATTTCAGAATTGCTGAGCATGGCACGCGGATCGAACCGGCGCTTTGGAGCGCCTGGCTTCTTCATGCTGCCAGAGATAGATGACTGCTTGGGTAAATGTTTTGATGTTGCTTGCATAATAATCGCCGTCCTTTAAAGTTTTGTGGAGTTTTACTTCATTGACTCTACTTCGCAACAAAACTTGCTTCGTAAGCATACGCTTTGTTTTGTGGAGCGTTCCTTCTGTGACTCTTCTTCGCAACCAAACTTGCTTTGTGAGCATACGCTTTGTTTTGTGGAGCCTAACTTTATTGGTTTTCTTCGCAACCAAACTTACTTCGTGAGCATACACTCTGTTTTGTGGAGTTTTGCTTCTGCCAAGTGAGAATGAGAGCCATTATTAAGACCCCTAAAATGACACATGCTGCCCCGGCTTAGCCGGGACAGCATGATTGATAACTATAGGTAGTGAGAATGATAATCATTGTTGCAATAGTACAACTATATTTCCTTAGTGCAACTTATATTTCAATCATACCACCAGAAATTAAAAAGTAAAGCCTATCTATTCAACTAAACGCCATTTATTTCAGAATATGTGTTAGCTGCCCGTTTAGTGGCGAATTTTATCTAAAAGCTCTGTTAGGACATGTTCCTCAACTGGAGTTGAATAAGATCCATCCTCAAAACGTTTCATCGAGCCGATTCCTTCTTGGAATACAAAACGTATGCGCCCTTTGCGTACTTTTTTATCAGTGTACATTTTATCGATTAACATTCGGTCTGTAATGGTTGCTGGGATTTCAGTTGGCAGACCTGCCTTCTGTAGCAAAGCAATCACACGCTGAGCTTGATCCGGAGTCACATACCCCAAGTGCTCTGCTAACTGCACCTGAATCGAAAGTCCAATCGCTATGGCCTCGCCATGTAACAATTCATAACCACTTAAAGCCTCCAGTGCTCGACCTGCGGTATGCCCCAGATTTAAAATTTGACGCAGATTACTCTCCAATTCGTCCTTCTCTACCACACCATATTTGATCTCACAATTGTAAAGTGCAATCCGTTCGCAAACTTCGCGATCTAATACAAGTCCACCATCGTCGGAGACTACTTTATCCATATTTCGCTCCAAAAACTCAAAAAATCTTATATCAGCGATGCAGGCATGTTTGATCGTTTCAGCCAAGCCGCTACGAAACTCACGAACCGGAAGAGTTCTCCAAGTCGCTAAGTCGATGTACACCTTTTTGGGTTGATGAAATACACCGATTAGATTGGTAGCGACTGGTGTATTTACGCCTGTTTTACCGCCAATGGATGCATCTGCTGCCGCTAATAAAGTAGTTGCATAGTTCAAACTTGGCACTCCCCGGCCAAATGTCCCTGCCAGAAAACCTGCTAAATCCGTTACCGCCCCGCCTCCAATCGCAATAATACAGCAATCTCTTCCATACGAACGACTTAATAGCTGATCCTCAAGCTGTGCCTTCGTTTCACGGGTTTTGGACTTTTCTCCGGCTGGAAAAGAAAAAAGCTCCCCATGGAAACCATTCTGAATCAGCTGTTCCAGCAAGGCTTGTCCATACAGCGCTTCAACTTTGGAATCCGTAATAATCGCAAATTTGCTCACATTCTCTACGATTCCTCGTTTTAAGTCTTCTATTAATGAGTTAAATAAAGTTTCACCGATCTCAATGTCGTAAGAATCATCAACAACCTTCTTCAGGGCAACTCTAAAATTTGCGGACATGTGCAGCGCCTCTTTTCAGTAGGATGCTAATAGATTCGTGCCGCCTCTTCAATTATCCTTTTTATGTAAAACCAATGAGGACCTGAAAGCAAATCGACTGAGGCAAGACGATATGACATTGACGACAGGCAGCATTATGAATGAAGCAAAGGTCATAGTGCAGCCGTACTTGTTATGTACTTAACTTCATTTGAGTAGTAAGATCTCCGTGGACGAAGCGCCCATTGAACACATGTACACTGCTGAAACATAAATCATGCAATAAGGTCATCTGAGTCCGTAAGCCTCAAAAGATGATGATTTTACTTTTGAAGCAAGTAGCCAAAACACTCAAATGAAGAAGATCTCCCAACCATAAATTACAGTGATCATTCAATAGCGAAGAGCAGCGATCCTCTAATAATAAAGAGCAGTGATTCTCTAATAACGGCAGAATCACTGCCCTTTTGTCTTTTTATCGATTCTAAATGAAACGTATCTCTTATTTAGAAGAGAAGGCGGCTTATGTGACAGCCGCTTCGTTGTTGTATCACGGCCTTCCACCGGCGGCAGTATCCAGTGTTTCCTGCTGCCTGGCGATCCAGATTAGACAAGCTGCTCTAAGCAGCGCTTCGGTCCGCTGACCTGCGCTGCAAAAGATCCCACTGAGGCCGATCTGATACAGATCGGCCAAAGCCGACGCCGCCGGAGTCCCCGCGGCGAGAACTACCGCCGCCGGCTTCACGCTCCGCACGGCGGCAAGGATCTCCCCCGCCGCCAGGGCGAAGCCCTCTGCGGCGGCCTCTTCCGGCGCGAGCTCGCTCGCCGCGCCGTCGAGCACTAGGAAATCGGCGATGCGCGCGATTTCCGCGGCGGCGGAGGGCTCCACATCGGGCGCGATCAGCGCCCCGATGCGGCACGCCGCCGCATAAGCGTGGCCGAGTGTCTGATCGGCCACGACCTCGATGAATTCGCGCTTTGCCGCGAATTCGGCTCCGCTTGCGGTGTAGGCGACCAGCAGGTCAAGGCGGCAATCGCCGCCTTGCCGCTGGCTCTCCGCCACCGCAGTAAAAAGCGCTTCGAGCTGCGCGTCCTGAAGCGCGGTGAGCTTTGCGGGCTGCGCCGCAAGCTCCTCTGGATGAAGCAGGGTGACTGCTGCCCATTCACCATCCGCCGATTCCAGCAGCGCTGTGGTCGCTGCCTGCAATCGATAATAAATCCGCTGCAGCATTCGATTAGCCTGCAGCTCATCTTCACTGGATAACCAGTTCTCATAAAGACAAAACAATTCAGGTTCAAGCAGCCATTCCTCACTTCGTATCAGACAAGGTCCAGCTTGAACGGATCTTGTTCCTTCCCTTGTAGTAGGGCGCTCTTCACGTTCTTCTCGTCCTTCACGCAGCACTAAGAAGGCCGACTGTTCTCCAGGGCGCTTAAAATAAGAACGGTTCAAAGGTTCTACAACATCCTTCTGCTCTACTCCGGTGATAAATTCTGCGGCAGCGGAGGCAACGGATCCGGCTTGGCTCATTTCCATCCCAACAGCCCGATCACCAGCCTTATACAAGAACTTGAACGGGCGCTCTTCACTACTCCGAAAACCATCCTGCTGACGTTCACCCTTCATCTTCGCACCCACCCTTTATCTTTGGATTGCTGCCGGTACGCCAAGTTAATAAACATCATGCCACCGACATCTTATTACCACACTTATAAATACGGGAACCTCCCATGAAATATGCAAGCGTTGCCAAATGATGTGAATAATTTAGCCTTATTAAATCACAAAAAAAGGCATCGCCGTATAGCAGCGAATGCCTTCCCTGAACTTCAATGTTCTATTGTTGACTGGCGGCGATGGCCTGTTCCAGATCATAAATAATATCATCAATGGATTCCGTACCAATCGATAAGCGGAGCAATTCCGGAGTTACTCCCGCTGTGGTTTGCTCTTCATCCGACAGCTGTGCATGTGTTGTGCTTGCAGGATGGATAATCAATGACTTGGAGTCACCGACATTCGCCAAATGCGAGAACAGCTTCACATTTTCAATCAGCTTGCGTCCCGCAGCACTTCCACCTTTAATACCGAAGGTAAGGATCGCTCCTTGACCTTTAGGTAAATACTTTTGCGCTAATTCATGAGATGGATGAGTAGAAAGTCCAGAATAACTTACCCATTCTACATCTGCGTGCCCCTCCAAAAATTGCGCAACCTTTAGTGCATTCTGACTGTGACGTTCCATCCGCAAATGGAGTGTTTCGAGCCCTTGCAACAGCATCCAAGAGTTAAATGGTGAAATAGAAGCACCTAAATCGCGAAGTAATTGAACGCGGGCTTTGATAATATAAGCAATCGGTCCAACAGCCTCCGTATAAACAACGCCATGATAACTTGGGTCAGGCTCTGTAAGTCCTGGGAACTTACCGCTTGCCTTCCAATCGAACTTACCGCCATCCACAATAATTCCGCCGATGGACGTGCCATGTCCGCCGATGAATTTGGTTGCTGAATGGACAACGATGTCAGCTCCATGCTCAATCGGACGCAGTAAATATGGACTTGGGAACGTATTATCCACGATAAGAGGAATTCCATGTTCATGCGCGATCGCTGCAACGGCTTCAATATCTAGTACATTCCCCTGTGGGTTACCAATGGTTTCTGCATACAAAGCTTTGGTTTTATCATTAATCGCAGCACGGAAGTTCTCTGGATTATCCGAATCCACAAAATGCACCTTAATGCCAAGCTTAGGAAGCGTTGTAGAAAAAAGATTATAAGTTCCACCGTATAGGCTTGCCGCAGATACAATTTCATCCCCAGCGCCCGCAATATTTAGAATGGAGAAAGAAATAGCCGCTGCCCCGGAAGCTGTAGCAAGTGCACCTGCTCCACCTTCTAGTGCTGCCAAACGCTGTTCAAATACATCTGTAGTAGGATTCATCAGCCGAGTGTATATATTACCGAATTCTTTGAGCGCAAACAGATCCGCTGCATGATCAGCATCACGGAATCCATAAGATGTGGTCTGATAAAGCGGTACAGCACGTGCGAAAGTAGTTGGATCAATCTCCTGGCCTGCATGAACAGTCAAAGTTTCAAATGACAGCTTACGGTCTTCTGACATAGGTATTTCCTCCCTTTAAAAATAAGAATAGAAATCTTTAACAAATAATAATTGTACCCATTCTCTCATAAACGACATCATTTGAAAAGAAAAAAATCTTATTATTCCGGTGTGAATTATTATATTTTGATTTATTCAAAGGAAAGCATGTCCGATGAACATCAGATAACGCTTTCAAAAAAAGTTTTTACATCTACGCAATAAAAAACAGAATAGCGGCGGATAAAGCTTGTCTACCTCATCTCACCGCTACCATTTTACTTATCTTCTTTTAGTAATTGCTTTGGCTTGTTTCTCCCTTAGCAATCGCTACACCGCCGCTGGTACCAATTCGGCTTGCACCAGCTTGTACCATTACATGTGCATCTTCAGCACTACGAACACCACCGGAAGCCTTCACACCCACATTAGGTCCAACCGTTGCACGCATCAGCGCGATATCTTCCTTCGTTGCCCCACCTGAAGAGAATCCTGTCGATGTTTTTACGAAGTCTGCTCCAGCTTCAACAGAAAGCTTGCAGGCGCGAACCTTTTCTTCTTCCGTTAATAAACAGGTTTCGATAATGACCTTAGTCAGTGCTTTGCCGCGAGCTGCGTCTACAACTGCTGCAATATCACGTTTAACCAACTCATTGTTACCATCTTTCAGCGCTCCGATGTTGATGACCATATCCACTTCACCTGCACCATTAGCGATAGCATTGGTAGTCTCAAATGCTTTGGTCTCTGTTGTCGAGGATCCGAGCGGGAAGCCGATAACTGTGCAGACTTTAACCTCAGGCGTATCCTTCAACACTTCATGGGCAGTAGCTACCCAAGCAGGGTTTACGCAGACTGAAGCAAACTTATATGCTTTTGCTTCCTCTGCCAATTTAACGATATCTTCTTTCCGTGCATCTGCTTTAAGCAGTGTATGATCAATGATCCGCGATAGTGTAATTTCGCTCATTTTTATCATTCCTCCATGATTGGATAGTGAATTTTTTTCATCTCTGTAATCATACCAATAGAACTCTGCTTTGCAAAGTCGACTGGGCGATCAGACCCACCCTAACCTCGGTTAACTCATATAAATACACTTAGAGAAGGTCATTATTTACTAAATTATCTTTTTCAAGTTAATTTTATACCTTCTTGTATTTTTTAAAATACAAAGGATAATACCCCTAAACTTTCCCATTAAAAAATACGATAATATCTATATAAATGGGTTTTTTAGCCTATTTATTTAAATTTTTCTTTTATCATATTTAGGAGGAGATCGATTTTAAAATGGGAAACTTTAATTTCACCTCAAACGCTGCAGCCCAAAAACTGAATGTACAAGTAGAAGGTACTATGTCACCCGAGGACGCCGGGCGCTTCATTCAAGAGTACAACCAAATCGTAAGTACATTTGACCCAGCACAATATGAGATCATTTTAGATTGCAAGACATTAAACGTATCCTCGCCCGACACTCTTCCTATGCTTGAGCAATGCTACATACTGTATAAAGAATCAGGATTTAAAAAAGTAACCTTCATTATTGCAAAAAGCCCTGTCCTAAAAATGCAGCTAAGTCGAGTAGCCCGGGCAACGAAATTAGAAAATTACGAAATTATTGAAGCATAGGAGGTTTCATTTGGGACATATAACCATCCGCCAAGCCGCTTATTACCATCCGGAACATGTCGTATCTAATGATTATTATCTGGAGCATTTCCAGAGCATGGGCAAGGACATTAAGCGATTCCTAGAAGTCATGGGTCGTGACCGGAGATACATCGTAAACGATAAGGATGAAAATGCCCTAACGATGGGACTCAAGGCCGCCCAAAAAGCGCTACAAGAAGCCAATTTACAAGGTGAAGATATGGATATGATCATGTTCGCTTCACAGACACCGGAATATACCTATCCTACCAACGCACTCCTGCTGCACCGCATGCTACAAGGTAAACATCGGACCATTACGCAAGATTCCAATGCCAACTGTGCAGGAATGGTGTCTGCTGTAGAGCAGACAAGTCGTTATATGCAAGCTAATCCTAGTATCCGGTACGCACTTGTCGTGGGAAGCGACTATAGCTCAGTGCACTGCAATACGGATGATGAAATTACTTACCCTAACTTCGGAGATGCCGCTGCAGCTGTCATTCTGGAACGGAGTAGCGAGCAATCAGGCTTCATTGACTCCCTTTATTACACTGATTCTGAGGGATCTGAGAACATTATGTTCCCTGCTTGCGGTTTATCGAATATTTATCACGAGGACATCACACCTGAGCAAATTCGGATACGCTGGACACCCTTTGACGGTACTGTTTGTGTAAATGCGGCGGTTGCAGACATGAAAGAGCTTCTCTCAAGAAACGGCCTGACTACAGATGATATCTCTGCCTTCTGCCTTTCCCAATTCTCTCTCAAAAATATCGAACTCATCCAAGAGGGTCTTGGACTTACTGATGAGAAATTCATCTATGTAGGCGACGAGTTCGGGTATACGGCTACAAGCAGTCCTTTTATCGCCTTTCAACGCGGAGTCGAAGACGGACGAATCAAACGTGGCGATTATGTCTTCTTCTGGTCGGTTGGTGCTGGTTGGCA
>NZ_CDRJTB010000020.1:0-85218 GCF_976954365.1 Paenibacillus sp. Marseille-Q9583 | reverse complement strand
GACATGCTGATTCGGGCGCCAACCTTTGGCAGCATGT
The DNA here is from genome assembly GCF_976954365.1 of Paenibacillus sp. Marseille-Q9583. NCBI lineage: Bacteria > Bacillati > Bacillota > Bacilli > Caryophanales > Paenibacillaceae > Paenibacillus > Paenibacillus sp. Marseille-Q9583. The sequence continues at coordinate 85,181 of NZ_CDRJTB010000020.1, read as the reverse complement.
CGTGGTATGCATGGGACGTGTATTGGAATCCCTGATCGCTGTGAACGATCAGTCCAGTCACGTCTTTTTGCTGAGTCCAGGCCTGCTGAAAGGTTCGGAGAACCAGTTCATTGTCGTTCCTAGCGCTCATTTGATAAGCGATAATTTCGTTATTGAACAAATCTTTAATCGCAGAGAGATAGAGCCACTTTTCGCCTACGCGATATTGCGTAATGTCTGTCACCCATTTTTGGTTGGGAGCATCCGCTTTGAAATCCCGTTTCAATATATTTTTCGCCACGCGATCTCCTTCGGAAGTAGCATAATTACAACGATGTTTTCGGCGGATCCTCGAACGAATCCCTAAATCCTGCATAATTCTGAGTACTTTCTTATGATTCATCCAAACCCCGTGGTCTTGCAGCAGGAACAATTGAATTTGGCGATAACCGTAGACTCCGTTATACCTTTCATACACCTTTTGAATCAGCGCCTTTGCTTCCTGATCCCGATCTGTTCCTTTGCGCTTCAAAAAAGCGTAGTATCCACTTCTGGAAACCCTGAAGAGTTTACATAGGTCGCTAACGGCATACTCTTTTGCGGCGCTCTCAATGACTCTATATTTGTCCGTTCCACCTCCTGCATCCAGATTTCCAAACACTTTTTTAACATTTCATTTTCCCGTTTGAGCTTTTGAACATACCTATCTTGATCGATATATCCTTCACGACGCCCCCGTTGATCTAGTAGCCCAAATTCCCCTAGCTCTCGGTATTTTCTCATCCATTTCTTTACTCGCCCTTGGTCTTGAATCTCAAAATGCTCCGTAATTTTCCGATAAGTCCATCTTTCCTCCACATGTAAACGAATGGCCTCTTTTTTGATCTCATCCGAGTATGTTTTAAACTTCTGTCCTTTAATTGCCATAAAAAAAGCACCCCCTAGAATTTCATCGGACAAACCAGGGGTTTTATCCAATGTCTATTCTAAGGGGTGCACTTCACTGACGCATCAGGGCTTTTTTCTGTATAAATACATTCCACCATCAGAGAACATCTTCATGTTTGTACTGATAGGATATGTGTTGTATGCATCTTTGAATCTAACCCAACTTGATCCCCACTTCAGCACTTCTACAGGTTTTCCTGGGCTTTCAGTAAAGATAAAATGTCTATGCCCGTCCGACAATGCTTTTTGAATGTCCTTGTATCTCATTCTACGGATCCCTTTATCACAAATGGACGCTCAGCAGCCTTACCAATAGGTTTGGGATATTTCGAATCTAGGTTTACTCTCTCTTCCTCCGTGAGTTGTGATCTCTTAATCTTTCCTTGCCCACCGCCTGTAGATTCAATCTCCTTGCTTTTGATTCCTGAGTACCAATCGTTTATTATGATTTCCTCGCTTTCGGATTATCAAATTCGCTTGTTCCTCTCTCAACCCGTGCTATATTAAATAAGAGGTGAATTTTATGAACGGCAAGAAAGTTATCATTATTCTTTTGTCCATCTCTTTACTGGGTGTGATTGCTTACTTCGGAATAGCTTATGGATTACTTTGGTATATCTTTAATGGGTAAGATCAATGATTACCCGGGCCCCATTTTACTGGAATTATTCGGTCTGACTCGATGGCCTTCGGCCTAATAGTCAAGTTCCATCTCTTCGATCTGCACTTTGTACCTGTCCCAAGTGTCTTCATCCAAGCATTTTTTTGTAACTACTCAAGCTATGTGCTTGCCCTTCTATGATGTCATTCAAGTCAATGCAGATTGTTCTCTCAAACATCGTGACTTTCATGCCGCCCTCTTCAAACGGATAGGTACCTACGGCTTCTGCGAAGTCCGCCAAGTCTGAAAAATCAAGATGAACGTAGGCATATTCCGTTTTGTTCCTCTGAAATTCCTGAGTATATAGGCCAGTTTCGTTTTCATTGAGCAGATGGTACAAATCTGCATTTACTTCTTTCATCCTCTTCTCCCCTTATACCTCTATTAGTCCAAGAATAATTTAATCAAATTCCCTTTACGATCAAAGTATTTGGTACGCCACCAGGGATGGCAGTTCTCAGCGTAGTATTTCCCCTCGAAGCAAACGTCAATATTTCCCGAGTTATTGCCACCCACCATCACGCCACATTACCCGTCAACCTCGATCTTCATTCCTTGATATGCGAAGTCAATTGCACGGCGCTCGCAAATCTCCCGGAAGGTCGCTGGATTGGTAAACAAGTCACTGACCTTGAAACCGCCGATCTTCCGGCAGCGCAATTTCTTGACTACTGTACCGAACTTCTCTTCCCACAATCCATCCTGAAGGTATTCCCAAAATGAATACTTAGTCTTCCCAGCAGTTTCACCTTATACTGTTCGTCTGAACCAAGGATCATCCCATTCGCTCCACTGGACCCATACTTCATAAGTATTCATCGTGTATCGTCTCCTTTGATTGGGGTCTCAGCCCCCTAAATTAATCCAGCGCTGATACTGTAGGCTCTATACTTACAATCAGATTCATGTTCATGAACACTTGTATTCGAATTCCCTTCATATCCCGATAAAATGCCCATGCCTCAGAATCGTTTTGCGTTGCCATTTCTACCTTTCCATGCAGCGTGTTAATCAAAACGTATACAATGTCATGCTTATCCATGTGTCTCAGCTCCTTTATAAGTTCAGTACAGCCAACTCCATCATTTATATCCTCCTTGTGGGAGAGGAGGGCTATTAACCCATCTCTGTCCCAGTATTTTCGTACTGTGCAGCATGTGGACATCAACCTAAGTTGGCATGATATAATACATTTGTTAATAATTATCATTTTTTTTGAAAGGGGATAAACATGAATAACATAAAGAAGGAAAATCAAAATATTAATAAATGGCTTTCTATTATTTGTCTTATATTAATACCTCTCTCTGTTGGCATCGAAATTGTATTCGATCTTTATCGAGATCCAATACAAATTCTGCTTATGGCGTTAGGTTTTATTAGTTTATCTTGGATAAATGGGTCAAAGTATAAAGAGAAATCTAAGTTGTAAATACTTTTGCTTCACTGTTTGCGTCTACTGCGTCATAAACTTTGGGAGAGGAGTGCTGTAACCTCCTCTATCCCTTAATGTCATGTATCTTCGTACTGCGCAGTAAATAACTTCAAATAAGTTCTTTTTTTTAGTTTTAGTTTGTTATAATAAAACAACAACTATTAATGAGGTGTTATCTTGCAATATATTTTTTTAATACCATTGGCATTTGTTTGGGCGATTCCCTTGGTCTTACTGTTAAAAAGAGATTATCTAACTAAAAACAAGGTTTCAGATAAAAATGCTAGCATAGAGAAAAAATTAGACAGAATAATAGAATTGCTTGAAAAAGATAAGGGTGCATAATCACTTTTATCTTTTTTTATGTCGCAGTATGCGTCTACTGTGCCTTTGGGAGAGGAGGGATACTCCTACTCCCTTAATGATCTGGTGCGGCCCTCGCGTTACTGGGTTTATGCTGTCGGACGATGGCCTTCGCCCCTTAGAACAACGTTAATTGCACATTCTTCAACCGTTCCATTCCGTCTGCAGCATGTCGTTCATCACGCCCTATAGCGATATATTTTCTTCCAGTCCTTGATGCAGCCACAGCCGTTGTACAACTTCAAGCACAATTGTCTAGGACGGTTTCCCCAGGGTTGGTCTAGGTGCGTATGAGGTATTCGCACAACTCCACTGGTTTTTGTTGTTAACTACCGGATAGTACAAGACACTGCGCGGCAATCTCTCAGTCTTTCCAGCCTCGTTTGACCACGGAATTCCATCACCATAAACAGATGATTTATGGTTGTTAGTCCCTGCATTCATTGGTTTATGTCCCTAACTCATTTGAGCATTATAGGTTGGCAGCCTTTTATAAAAGACTAGTATATTTTCATGAGCTTGCAGCGGCATCAGACCTTTGTTTAAGTGACCTGTTGCCTTGTTCTTTTCCCATATCCATTCATATTTAAATAATTTCATATTGCTGGCTGTGGGTGCCTTATCAAATGGGGCTTTAGCAAATAAGACGATTGCCCTGTTATCCTTAATGAACCGTTCCTATGCCTTCCATAGCTGATCAAACGGCAGGATAGAATCCCAAGGGCTCTGCGTTGTGCCGTATGGTAGATCGCATAGGATCATGTCCACACTTCCCATAATTTGTTAATAGTGATAATGTACTTATAATTAATTAATAATAAGGAGATAGTTAAATTGCATAAAAAGAAATATTTTACCCTTTCACCACCGTTCCTCATTCTAGGGATCATCTTGGCTTTCACTCTTCCATACGATAAAAGGTCTTATGCATTATTAGCAACCATGATGGCATTTTGGATTACGTACTATGTTTGGATTTATATAGAGAAGCTGAAACAGAAGAAAAACGAATAGCATTTGTTACGCCTTATGTGTCTACTTAACAATTCAAAGCGTGATAAATGCCGCCTCTGCCCTCTCTCGGGGGCAAATGTTTGTCTTATCCTTTACCTGTGTCATGACGTGTTACTCCCTTCCTTATTTCACTTCAGAACATCCGAAGCCATGTATGTATTGAAAGAACAATTATGCAAACAAGTTGCTCAGCGCCAGGGGTTGGACAAATGCGGAGACTATAATCGGGGGATGCTTGGTGACCTCAAACGATCGATAATGCATGATTACTTTGTCTTCCGGTAACAGTCCTGATTTTTAGAGCGTTGGTTGTTTTGCCATTTCGTTTATCTCTCCTTATGGGCTATGCCCTCAGAATAAAAGTTCCTTGTTGTACATCGGCCTGCATCTGGGTCACTGCTTCTTCATAACTCATCCCAGTAAGCTGCAGGCGTAGGATTTCAACATGTTCCTGAATCATCCCTTGCGTCTCCCTTAACCAAGGAATTCCGGATTTCTCAAGCCACTCAATCATTTCACCAGCCCGGATCTGTGCTCCGAGTGTTATAATTTCGTCTGCATTGAAGCAGTTGCTTTTCAGCTCCTTGTATATCCCTTTCAAAATCAGCGATAATTTCAAGGTTGTAGTCGATATAGAACAGAATCTGCTGCTTATTCATCCGTCAGCGTATTTCCTGCCGCACTCACAACGGTAGTTATCCCATGTTTCCATGTCTTTTCCCTCCCTTGGACTAACAAAACTTATTTTGATAAGCTACGTACAATTGTTAAATAATTGAAATCGGGGTGTTACATATGGATAAAAATAAAAAGTTTTACGGCTTGGGTCTAGGAATTTGCTTTGCTGTTGCTTTTGGATTTGCATTCCACAACATTGCATTAGGTATTGGTTTAGGAATTGTTTTTGGTGTTGCCTTGTCTCAGACAGGTAAACCCAAAACTCCTAAAGATAAATGAGGTTCCGCTTCTGGGGCTATCACCGATTCATGGCTTAGCCTTATTTTGAAAATGGGTTACTGCCCAGTACATTGGCTAGGCATCAGCATAGGATGATGTATAACCAATTGGGAGGTAATATGTTGAACTATCCAATGAACCAAATGAATTCAATGCATCAAATGCACCAAATGCCACAATCCATCGTGGTATACCCTGTTGATCCATATGTTGTAGAAACCTTAAAATCCGTTATTGGAAAACAAGTTGTGTTAGAAACTACTCGTGGTGGAGTCAGCGGATGTATAGTTGATGTCAAACCAGACCATGTTGTGTTAGATACTAGAGGTAGAAAGTTCTTTGTCCGGATATGTGAGATTGTTTGGATCATGCCTGAGTAATTTTCTATTCCAGAGGGGCTGTGAAAACAGCTCTTTTTTCATATCTATTTGCCTCTTGTAGCTAACTGTTCAGCATTCCTGATAACCAATAATATAATAATATTGTTGTTATACGAATTTAATAATCTTCAAATCGATCATTTGGATGATAAGCCCCCTGTGCAGCATAGCCATTAAGAGCATCAGTAAACATTGCAGTGAAGATCTTTAGTTCGTTAGTCTCAAACGACTCAAATAATCTAATCTCGCGGAAATCCACCTCTATCTGCCGTACTCTTTCCTGGTTTGTGTTCAGCGAATATCTTTTGCTTCAAAGGAGATACTTCCTTCTTCACCTTCTTACGGGTGGTACTGCGTTTCGCACATGAAGATAAGCAATAGGTTGTTCTGTAGCTTCCACATGAACTTTAAGTTCCGCACATCGATATTTCGGAAGAATTGCCCAGTCTTTCGGACGTTCCGGACGCTATCCGGGTCTACCTGACTTGCGGCCGGTAACGATATGAAGTACGTACAAGAACGTTTAGGTCATGGTAGTATGAGAATCACAGCGGACATATACACACATATTTCAAAGAAAATAAATGAAAGCAGTGTGGAGAAATATAAGCTCACATGAGATCTATCCTCGAATAGCACCCACTATTTATTTGTGGGCATCGTCATTACAGAGGTCCCTTACTACTCCCACGCCCACACACAAAAAAACCCTCAACGCCATTAGCGTCAAGGGTTTGAAGTTCTAGTAAAGAGTCATGTATTGCGCTCTTTCCCACTCGTGAACTTGTGTACGGTAGATATCCCATTCAATTTCTTTTAGCTCGTAGAAGTGAGCCAAAGCATGTTCGCCGAGAGCTTCGGTGATAACATGACTGCGGATCATTTCGCTAAGTGCTTCTTTCAAATCGGATGGCAAGCTTGGAATGCCTTCTTCGATGCGCTCTTCTTCAGACATCACATAGATGTTACGGTCAATCGGAGCTGGAAGATCAAGCTTACGTTTAATTCCGTCAAGACCTGCTTTCAACATAACAGCAAGTGCGAGGTAAGGGTTAGCTGCTGGGTCCGGGTTACGAACCTCAACACGTGTGCTAAGACCTCTAGAAGCCGGAATACGAATCATTGGGCTACGGTTACTTGCAGACCAAGCTACGTAGCAAGGTGCTTCATAACCAGGAACAAGGCGTTTGTATGAGTTCACTGTTGGGTTAGTAATCGCTGCAAAAGCACGAGCGTGCTTCAAAATACCAGCCATGTAGTAACGTGCAGTTTTGCTCAGACCCAGCTTGTCGCTTTCGTCGTAGAACATGTTTTCTTTGCCTTTAAACAAGGATTGGTGAGCGTGCATACCAGATCCGTTGATACCGAACAATGGTTTAGGCATAAAAGTTGCATGCAGGCCGTGTTGACGGGCTACCGTTTTCACGACGAGCTTAAAGGTTTGAATTTGGTCAGCAGCAGTAATCGCGTCAGCATATTTAAAGTCAATTTCATGCTGGCCCGAAGCTACTTCATGGTGGGAAGCTTCGATTTCAAAGCCCATTTCTTCAAGGGTCAGTACGATTTCACGACGACAGTTTTCCCCTAAATCCGTTGGCGCTAAGTCAAAGTATCCACCTTGGTCGTTCAATTCCGTAGTAGGATTGCCTCTTTCGTCTGTCTTGAATAGAAAGAATTCAGGTTCTGGTCCAACGTTCATAGCTGTGAAACCCATTTCTTCTGCTTCCTTCAGACAACGTTTGAGGATACCACGCGGGTCTCCAGCAAAAGGTGTGCCGTCTGGCATGTAGACGTCACAAATCAGACGAGCTACACGACTATCAGTCACCCAAGGGAAGATTACCCATGTATCTAGGTCGGGGAAGAGATACATATCAGATTCTTCAATCCGTACATAACCTTCGATGGAAGAACCATCAAACATCATTTTATTATCAAGCGCTTTTTCCAATTGGCTAACTGGAATCTCTACATTCTTGATAGTACCTAATAGATCCGTAAATTGCAGACGAATAAAACGAACATTCTCTTCCTTGGCAATGCGTAAAATATCCTCTTTAGAAAAGCTCATGTGATCCTCTCCCTTTCGAACTTCTATATATTATTATTTATTAAAAAACCGGGATAACTCACCTTGAATCAGAGACACTTGTCCCGGTCTTTTACCGGAAACTAGTTCTTGCTTCAGCATTCGGTGAAGCTGGGAATCGGATAACTCTCTACGTCTTACCTCTGTATCAGGGGTAATAACAGTAGCTTCCTCAGATTCCTTAGAGACAGGATTCATTACTTGCTTAATGCCAGCAATATTAACACCCTTCTCGATCAGAGCTTTAATTTCTAACAGGCGCTCAACATCATTAAAAGAGAACAAACGCTGATTCCCCGACGTACGTGCTGGTACGATCAGACTGTGCTGCTCATAATAACGAATTTGTCTCGCGGACAAATCAGTCAGCTTCATTACAATTCCAATAGGAAATAGTGCCATATTTCTGCGGATTTCATCACCCATGACTCATCCAACCTTCCAATGATCTTTTTCTGATCTCATTGTACATTTCCTAATACAGCGTGTCAATGGTATGTGAGATATTCTTACAGCAATTTTCTTTCACGCATACTTTGAAGTGCCATCAAAACGCCATATTTAACATGTGAATAGGTTAACCCGCCTTGCATATAGCCAATATAAGGAGCCCGTATAGGCGCATCTGCAGATAACTCCAAGCTTCCACCTTGTATAAACGTACCTGCAGCCATAATAACAGGATGTTCATAACCTGGCATATCCCAAGGCTCTGGTACCACATGGCTGTCCACAGCCGCAGCGCGTTGTATGCCCTGAACAAAGGCAATTAAGTGTTCTGGTCCATCAAAGGAAACCGCCTGAATCAAATCTGTACGAGGCTCGTTCCACGCTGGCTTTGTCTCAAACCCGCAACGTTGAAATACGGATGCAGCAAAAATACTCCCTTTTAAAGCTTGTCCGACCGTGTGCGGTGCCATGAACAACCCTTGGTAAAGCCCACGTGTTGTTCCTAACATAGCCCCTACTTCACCACCTATGCCAGGAGCGGTTAATCGATAAGCTGCCAATTCCACAAGATCCTGTCGGCCACAAATATAACCGCCTGTCTCAGCAATACCCCCACCCGGATTCTTAATTAACGATCCTGCTACTAGATCCACACCAACCTGTGGAGGCTCAAGCTCTTCGGTAAACTCACCATAACAATTGTCTACGAAGACAATCACTTCCGGTTTCAACACCTTTACCCTCGAAGTCATTTCACCAATTTCAGCCACTGTGAAAGAAGCACGCCAATCATATCCGCGTGACCTTTGGATTCCAATCACTTTAGTATTTTCGTTAATAGCGAGAGCTACCTCATCCCAATCGATCTTGCCACCTGCAGTAAGAGCAACCTCCCGGTAAGTAATTCCGAAATCTGCGAGAGAACCTGTCCCATCCCCTGTGTGACCAATCACCTTATGTAAGGTATCGTACGGACGTCCTGTGATGTATAGCAGCTCATCTCCTGGACGCAGTACACCAAATAGGGCTGTTGATATGGTGTGTGTTCCTGAAGCGAAATGCGGGCGTACCAGTGCAGATTCCGCACCAAAAACGTCAGCATAGACAAGATCCAACACTTCACGGCCACGGTCATTATACGCATACCCCGTTGAACCGGCAAAGTGAAAATCACTGACTTGATGACGCTGGAACGCTTCTATAACCTTCCACTGATTCTTATCTACAATACGATCAAGGGCTTTGACAGCGCCTTCTATTTCAACTTCTGCGGCCTCTGCCGCGCTCAAAATATCCTCTGCAAAAACTACCATTCGTTCTTATTCGCTCCTTACATTTACTTGCCATCATAATGACAGAAAGCGGCAGTAAACTGACGCTTTCCAGATTAGCTATTATTTTATACTTATAAACGAAGCATTTCCACCTTAGGAATGACTGACAAAATTACTGCTGGTCCACAAAATCAGCAAGCATGTAACCCCATTTGTCATAATCCTCTTTATTAAGACGAACGTTATAGAGCACATCGTTTTCATCATAAGTCGTTTCCAGAACCTCTCCCACCCTGTAGAGCAAGGAAGAAATGTCACCTCGGTCTCCGGGAATGCGGAAGTTGAGTGTGTCGCCAGCCAGTTCATCGGCGATCATTTCGGTAATCCGAGTTAAATCTTCAGGATTAAATGCACTGATCTTCAAGTACCCTGTACCTGTAGGCAACATTTCCAGTTGCTCAGGCTGACATAGATCAATTTTATTAAAAAGTACGATTTGCGGTGTACCAGATGCACCAAGATCCTGCAAGATGGATTGGACAATCTCCATCTGCTCCTCACGCATTGGTGAAGAGGCATCCACCACATGTAGCACCAAATTGGCCTCATTCACTTCCTCCAGCGTTGCACGGAAAGATGCGACAAGATCATGCGGAAGATTCTGAATGAAGCCTACAGTATCCGTAAGCACGACCTCTTTACCACCTGCTAGCTCAAGCACACGTGAAGTAGGGTCCAGTGTGGCAAACAACTGGTTTTCAATATAGACATCCGCATCGGTTAGTTGCTTAAGCAGCGTTGATTTCCCTGCATTCGTATACCCAACAAGTGCGACTTGCACCGCTCCCGCCTTGCGGCGACGCTCCCGATGTAGCTCACGAGTCTTAACAACCTCATCCAGCTGGCGTTTCAGCTCCGTAATCCGATCACGAATATGTCGGCGATCGGTTTCCAGCTTACTTTCACCCGGACCTCTGGTACCAATTCCTCCACCTAGTCTGGATAAGTTCTTCCCTTGGCCGGAAAGCCGGGGTAACAGATAGGACAATTGTGCCAGCTCTACCTGAATAATTCCTTCTCTCGTCTTCGCACGCCCCGCAAAAATATCCAGAATAAGCTGCGTCCGGTCAATAATCTTAAGATCCAGAGCCTCCTCAAGGTTCCGTACTTGGGCTCCGGACAATTCTTGATCAAAGATAGCTGTATTAGCCCCGAGAGCATCAGCAGCCATCCGTAGCTCTTCTACTTTACCTTTACCAATAAACCATCTAGAATCAGGCGTTTCCTTGTTTTGACGCAGCACATCCAGAACTTCAACACCAGCGGTTTCGGCTAATTGCACTAATTCCTGTAGTGAAAGCTCTGGATCAATTCCGGTTCGTTTAATTTTATCTGTGACGAGACTTACCAATATCGCTCGATCTTGTACATCTGTTTCCGTATCATGCGTTGTTATTGCCATGTATGTCATGCTCCTTATGACGGTGATAGTATCCTGTAATTCATAATTTGAAATCCTCAGTTCGAAGCGTCATTAATTCCTGCTTGCCTGGGCTGGTACTTTCATACTGGTTTAACAGTCTTACAGCCTGACCCCGAACAGCTTTCTCAATGGCGTTGCGAACATACCGTGCATTACTGAAAGCATGAAGACTCTCCGTCTTCTCTGCTAACAAATGCTGCTTTAACTTGAGTATCGCCTGTGGCATCAAAATATAGTCGCGATCTTTTGCCATGAGTTCAGCAATTTGCAGCAGTTGATCGATAGTATAATCAGGAAATTCCACCTGTATCGGAAACCGTGAAGGCAATCCGGGATTGCTCATCAAAAAATACTCCATCTCTCCAGAGTACCCCGCTAAGATAAGTATAAATTGACTGCGATGATCCTCCATGGCCTTGACGAGCGTATCAATCGCTTCTTTTCCAAAATCCTTTTCTCCACCGCGAGCAAGGCTATAAGCCTCATCGATAAACAAAATACCGCCCAAAGCCTTTTTTACCAGATCGCGAGTCTTCTGTGCAGTATGACCGATGTATTCTCCTACAAGGTCGGCTCTCTCCACCTCAATAAGATGTCCTTTGGTCAGTACACCCATACGCTGGAACAGCTTAGCTACGATTCTAGCCACGGTTGTCTTGCCAGTTCCGGGATTCCCTTTAAAAACCATGTGATAAGCTTGCCCACCGCTTGCAAGTCCTGCCTCAGTTCGCATTTGAGCAATCTGTAACAAGGCGTAGATTTCAAAGACTAGCTCTTTGATATTGTCCAGACCCACTAAACCTTCCAATTCTTGCGTTAACTCTTGGAACAGGCTAGTGTGGCCGTGATTTTTTGGAGGTACCGGCCGACTCTCTCCAGAAGGGTTAGTTATAGCCGGAGGCTCTTGACTCCGTAATACAATATTGATTTGTCGAGACGGTCTTTCATCCTCCCGTCCACTGGCCGCTGCTACGCGTCCGCTCATCGGTATCACCTCATTATCCAGGGCTGACTTCTCTAATCAAGTCTATTCCAGTAATTGAAGTGTTATTAGAAGATTCGGGATTTTTTGGACAAATCACAGGAATAGCTGCTGAAGCTTCCATTTCGTATAGGCTAGAATCTCACGTGTTTTATGTCTTGTCATCGATAGAACAGTGGATTCTGTAAGTCCCAGCTCAGGATTCACAAATCCAAGCTCGTCAGCAATTTCATGAGCCCGCCACCCATGATAAGTATGCGTAATGATTATTGCTGAAGACAAACCCTCACGTGCCATAATCTCTTTACTAAACAAAAGATTCTCGTAAGTGCTGGTAGCTTCATTCTCTACGTAAATGGCGCTATCTGGCACTCCTTTAGCAACCAAATAATTACGCATTCCTTGACCTTCGGTGTATTGTAAATCAGGTTTATCTAAACCACCAGATACAATAAGATTTGGGAACATTCCTTCTTGATAAAGCTTCAGTCCGTAATCCAGCCGTTCCTTAAGTCCTGGACTAGGCTCATCCCCCCACATCGACATGCCAAGAATGATCCCAACATCCGCCTTTTGCATAGGATCTGTCGTGGCAGCTTTATTAATATTGTTTAACGCATAAGCACACCACAACAATCCAGCAATCACAATAATCGATAAAGCGATAAGCAACGTTCGTTTCGTCCAGAATCTGCGTTTTTTGGAAACAATCCGAATCGGGGAAGACCCTCTTCCGTAGACGTACCATTCCATTTCTTTATTTCCTCCTGAATTCTCCATGATGAAATAATTCGGCACGATGCTTCAAAGATAGTGAGAAATAAGGGAAAGCATGAGCATCGATGCCGCGTAAAATAGTATTGGCTGTCTCCCAGGCGAGTTTATAATCACTCTCGGAGATATCTTCCCTCTCCAGCGCTTCCTCTAATTCATCCTCATCAAGCAAGAAAACCTCGCCGTTCCAAAGCACAACCACATCCAGATACAAATCATCAAACCATGGAACGCCTTGGTCTGTGACGCCCTGCACCTTGCAGGTGTCTATGTACCATTGAATGATATTTTGCCGTTCGTCGAACATAGCCGTCACAATATAGTGACTGTCTTTGGGGAAATATTGCAGCCAGGAATAACCTTTATCCGCAATACGATATGTATGCCGTCCATAGCTCTTCCACAGTGGTTCTTTCAGCCCGTAGATGGTATAAAGCGTAATATATCCGCTGAATTCCCGGCTCTCCACATAGCGGCAGGCAAAATGGCGACGCGTAATCCGGCGCCAGTTGGCCCGGTCTCCGAATTTACGTTTCATAGAAATTACCCTCTCCAGTATGGTTTCTTCAGCTTACCACATTTAGAGGATACACTCAAAACATCCCGCAAAATACAGCAAATTTTTATCACAGATCCTATTAGAAAAATATGGAGTTATAAAAGAAAGAAGCTGTCCCATAAGTAGCATTCACTACTTTTGAGACAGCCTCAGGAAAAGAAAAGCTAACTTCATAAATTCAAAGCATCACTATTGAACAGAAGAATCACCATTCACATTGCTTGCCTCTTGATCAGGACTTTGTGTTGCATTACCACTGTCATTCCCCGAACTTCCGCCTCCAGAAGGTACATCTGGCGGAGCGGTAGGTATCGGTGTTGCTGACGGTGGAGGCGTAGTGAATTCAGGCAAGGTTCCACCATTATTTCCGCTTCCATCGTTGCCACCACCATTATTACCACCGTTGCCATTATCCCAGCCATTGTCTCCACCATTCTCAGGGGTTGGTGTCGGGAGATTAGGATCAATGGTTGGCTCAGGTGTTGGCATCTCATCCTGCACAGAGACTGTAACCACATTCGATGGTTCACTTTCTACTTGGGTTGCAGGATCGTAGGAAGTAACATAATACTCGTAAACCAGACCAGGCATTGCACTAAAGTCTCCTGCACTAGTCGTGACCGTATTTAACAGTAGACCGAAATCAGCCTCGGATGTCTCTCTCCGATAAATACGATATTCTACACCCGCAACAGGAACTGCCTGCCAGCCCAGATTTACTGTCATCGTAGATGGATCATAAGCTGCAGTAAGACCACTAACATTCTTAGCTGGTTCAGGTGTTTCTGTAGGTGCAGGAGCGATTTCATTATCTAGCTGTGGGAAGGACTTCTTAGGAACATCCCTTAACGCTTCCTCCATTACTTTACCCCAGAATGCTGCGGCAAGCCCACTGCTATTCTTAAGCAGATGTTTCTTGCCTGGCTTGTCATAACCCATCCACACCGCTGCTGTCCATTCTGGTGTGTAACCTACGAACCATACGTCGCGGTTCGAGCTGATTCCAGAATATCCACTTTGAGTCGTACCGGTCTTACCGGCAACAGGACGGTCAATCCTTGCTTTTCTACCCGTACCACTCTCTACAACCCTTTGCATCATCTCGGTCATTTGATAAGCCGTTTCCTTACTCATAACACGGTCAGGCGTTGTATTAGCCTTGAAGACGGTCTCTCCACTACTATCCGAGATCGATTTAATGGAATAGGATTCTCGTAGTTCACCGCCATTTGCAAAAGCACTGTAGGCTTGCGCCATTTCCAGTGTATTCGTTCCTTTGCTCATACCTCCGAGAGCCAGTGAGAGGTTCTTGTCTTCATCTTCCAGACCAATCCCCAATTTCTTGGCGAATTTAAATCCGGTATTCACTCCAATTTCATTAAGCAACCAGACCGAAGGAATATTCTCCGATTTCTGTATAGCATCACTCATACTGATACTCTTCGAATATCCGTGAAGGTTAGTTGGGCAATAGTTCGAGAAACACTGCTTCTCGTTGCTAAGTGTAGAATTCATGTCGTATTTTCCAGTTTCCAGTGCTGGAGCATAAGCAACGATTGGTTTAAAGGCTGAACCTGGAGAACGTCGGCTGCCATTTACACGGCTGTAGCCTTTTTTCTCATAATTCCGTCCACCTAGAAGTGCGACAATGCCGCCATTCTCTTGATTCACGATGGTCATAGAACCTTGTACCAGCTCATCGTCTACACTCTTCTCGAAGTTATCACTGTTTGCAAAAGCATCCTCTACGGTTTCTTGAGCGTGCTTATCCATCGTGGTGTAAATCTTGTAACCACCAATATTCAGATCATCCTCGGATAAGCCAAACTTCTCTTCTGCTTCTTCCACTGCGAAGTCAATAAAAGCTTGATAACGCTGTTTCTTTTCAGGTGGCTTATAATTATAATCCACGGCTTGTGCTTCGTCTCTCTCTTGCTCCGTAATATAACCTTGTTCGTACATGAGCTGAAGTACTACTGCACGACGTTCCTTTGAAAGATCTGGGTTACGCAGAGGGTTGTAACGAGAAGGTCCCTTAGGCATCGCAGCCAATGTTGCAATTTCCCAAACCTTCAGATCATTCAGATCACTCTTACCAAAATATCTTTCCGATGCTGCTTTAATTCCGTAGATCGTACCCCCAAAGTTTATTCGGTTCAGGTACATCGTAATGATCTCTTCTTTAGATTTCTGGTTCTCCAATGCTACAGCGATGGATACCTCAGTCGCTTTACGGAAAAATGTTTTATCCCGTGTCAAAAAGATGTTTTTGGCCAGCTGCTGAGTAATGGTACTACCACCTTCTACCATGCTGCGTGCAGCAATATCTTTTACCGCTGCCCGGCCGATTGACCATAAATCCACACCAGAATGCTCAAAGAAGCGTTTATCTTCTGTGGCCACAAAGGCATTGATCAATAACGGTGGAATCTTCTCATACTCTACAGGATCGCTTTTCTCAAGCGATAATTCGCCGATTAAATTAGCATTGCGGTCATATACTTTTGTAGTTTCATTTACGGTCAGCTTGTCTTGGTTCTCTAGGAGAAGTTTTTGCCCATTCAGCATAATGAACAGATAACCGCCAAGCGCACAGAAAATGGCCAACGCTGTAGCAAAGAACAAGCTCCACAGCACACGCTTTTTAGTCAAAAACTTCTTTTTCTTCTTACTTTTCGGTTTTGGTTTTGAATTGGAACTGGACGATCCTCTATTTCTATTGTTGTTCGTCCTTGATGTATCATCTCTAGACATGATGCCTCCTGACTCCCTTCCTTGAATAAATCATGTATGGACTTCTCTGAATGAAAAGAACAACCTTCTCAGGTTGCTCTCTCACACTCTATTCAAACGATTTATTAACAAGAAAGGTTTCACTTCAATTTTGTTAATGTTATTCTTCGTTACTATTGTCCTGCATAAGTGACACACTGCGCTGTGGTGTAAAAGTGGAAATCGCGTGCTTATACACCATTTGCTGGCGTCCATCACTGTCAATAACGATTGTAAAATTGTCGAATGCTTTAATAATTCCCCGGATTTGAAAGCCGTTGGTCAAGTATACTGTAGCAGGGATATTTTCTTTGCGTAGTTGGTTCAAGAATGTATCTTGGATGTTAATGGACTTGTTCATATGACGTACCCCCAATGGTTCAATTATATTGTTCAGAAGTATATTCAAGACCTGAGAGAAACTTTCCTGCTATTATAGCACGTATTTTCGAGAAATTCTCAGAAAAGTTTTGCTCACCTTCGACATCGATCCACTCGATTTCCTTCATGTGGCGAAACCATGACAACTGTCTTTTGGCGAATCGGCGAGTATCGCGTTTAAGCAGTATCACAGCTTCCTCAAGCGTCAGTTCCCCTGCGAGGTAAGCGGCAATTTCCTTGTAGCCCAGTCCCTGCATGGACACAAGGCTTCTGCTGTAGCCGTTTTCCAGCAGTCCCTTCACCTCAGCAACAAGACCATCCGCAAGCATGCTATCAATTCGGTCCTCAATACGTTTATATAGTATTTTCCGGTCCATTGTCAAACCGATAAGGCATAAGTCATAGGGCGACTCCTTTTTTTGAGCTGCATGAGAAGCGGAAAGTGTAGTGTTTGTCTGGTGATGAATTTCCAGTGCCCGTATAATTCTACGACGGTCATTCGGATGCAATTTCGCTGCACTGACCGGATCAACGGTTTCAAGTCTGGCATGCAATGCAAGCGCTCCATGTTCTTCTGCAAATTGATCCTGTTCTTTACGGAAAGCTTCGTCAGCCACAGCTTCAGAGAATTGAAAACCGTAACATAAGGACTCAATATAGAGACCCGTTCCCCCAACAATAAATGGAAGTTTCCCACGACTGCTTATCTCTTCGATAAGTCTGCTACCTTGTTCCTGAAATTCAGCAGCAGAATATGGGTCCTGTGGATCATGAATGTCGATTAAGTGGTGAGGAATTCCCATCATCTCAGCTGGAGTAATCTTAGCTGTACCAATATCCATACCACGATAAACCTGCATCGAATCGCCAGAAATAATCTCTGCGTTATATGCAGCCGCAAGCTCCAAACTTAACCTGGTTTTACCTACAGCTGTTGGTCCTAATAAGACTAGAACCTTATGTCTCTCTTTAGTTGTCAATGTGTATCACCCCGTACGATGTTTTGGAGTTGCTCCGGAGCAGCTCTGTAAAGCCAAGCCTTTCAAATTCGCCGCTCAGAGCCTTTTCTTTCAAAAGAACAGTTTTACGGGCCACTCTTACCGCCTCAGCTACACTCTCTAGTGATAATGCTGCACGATTAGCAAACTGCCGCAGGGGGGAAATCGAAGCAGAACCGGTCAGCGGCACTCGGAACATAGGATCAAAGTACACAATATCTACACTTCGATCCGGTAGAGCACGTAAGTAGTCCAAATGTTCACTATGAACGACATTAATTCTACGCAAGGCCTCATTAACCCTTACTTGCCCAGAGGTATAATGCCGCATCCCTTCATAGAGCAGTGCATACAGCGGCAATGAGCTCTCCAGAGCGGTAATCTCTGAGGACTCACCACCATGCACAGCAAATAGCAACGAATCAGCACCTAGACCCGCTGTGCAATCTAGTACGCTATCTCCGGGAAGCATTCGAGCAGCGACAAGCATCGGTTCTATATCACCCTTCAGAATCCGTTTCGCACGAACGAAGCCCATGCTTGGGTGAAACTCCATAGGCTCCATCCCTGATCGGTGTAAACGAACGGCTTCTTGAGAAAGGATTAGTATATCCTCATCTCCGTAGTGTTCCACCATCTTGGGTATAGAGAATTTCTCGCGTGGAGCGTATTTACAGCCCGTTCTTTCTGCGAGATTCTGAGCTCGCTCTACAATATCCATTATCGGGCTATAACCCGTAGTTATAATCATGTTGCCTCCAGTCATACTTACAACAAATTTCTATATAAGTTGATCTTAAAAACATTCTAAAAGGAAAAGTGACGGACGGAAAGTTTGGAACTGTAGGAGCGATAGCGACACCCTGAAAGCTTTCCGCAGGAAAGCTCGCTTCAGAAGCATGGGCTGTCCCCGGATTTCAACCGTGAAACACGGTATATAATTAAGAAATCCGGGGACAACAGCGCGGCCGTAAGTCCAAGCATTCACCGCAGTCACGCAATTACCTTAATAGAAAAATTTCAAGTTCAACTAATATAGACTTACAATTACATCACCCGTTTGAACAATTTCTCTAAATCATAGGATGAAAAAGAAATCACAATCGGACGCCCATGTGGACAAGTATACGGCTGTCTGCATGCTGCCAGACGAGACAACAAGGCCTCGACTTCCTGTTCTGTTAGTTTCTGGTTGGCTTTGATGGAGGCTTTACACGAGCATAGAATAGACGATTTCTCTCGTAGCTTTGCTAGGTCAATCAATCGTTCACTCAAGACCCACTCCGCCATTTCTTCAACGATCGCCTTCTCCTCGCCTTCAGGAAACCAATACGGCAAAGATCGAATCAGAAAAGTCTGTCCTCCAAAATGTTCAAGGTACACTCCAGCCTGCTGAAACCAATGTAGACGTTCACTAAGTTGACGACTTTCCGAAGGCGTGAACTCAAGCGTAATTGGCAAAAGTAGATCCTGAGAAGCGTCTTCAGGACGACCGAACTTCTCATAAAAAAACTCGTAATTTATGCGTTCGTGAGCCGCATGTTGATCAATGAGATACAGCCCGCCGTCATTCTGAGCGATAATATAAGTCCCATGATGCTGTCCGATATAATTTAGTTCCGGGAAGGCAGGAAGCCCAGGTTCTTCATCGACTGGCGGTGCCCATAACGCTTGGGCAGAAGGAATCTGCCTCTGCAGGGATGAAGCTTCTTGCGGGCGATACCCATTAGCATAGTTGTTGCTCACATTATTTTGACGTCCTTGCGAAGAGGAAGACTGGTATCCTGACCCGTAGGATGGAGCCGTTTCACGGATCATCGGAGTATCAATCTGCCCCTCTTTTCTGAACTCACCGGCGCTCTGTTCAACATTTGATGGTTGTTGTCTACTAAAGGAATTACCAGATCCCTGAGGAACTGAATCCTTGCCCACCTCAGACGGTAGGGGTGCCGGAACTGATCCTTTAGAAAAAGCAAACTGCTCCTGTATAAATGAACTGCTGCCCTTTGGCCCAATGGTTTCTTTACCCGGACGCGGTATCAAACTTTGCCCTAACAACACTTTACGAATTTCTTGTTCCACAAACGTGTAAAGCTCATTCTCCTTACTAAACCGAACCTCCAGCTTAGCTGGATGAACATTGACGTCCACAAGTGAAGGATGCATGTCCAGTTCGAGCACCAGCAGTGGATAGCGGTTAATCGGAAGTAAAGTATGATATGCACGCATGATCGCTGCGTTTAGACCATTGCTGCGAATATATCGTCCTCCCACAATGGTAGTCACTGCGTTTCGATTTGAGCGTGTCCATTCCGGACGACTTATATAACCAGAAATACGATAATCCAAGTCCTCTGCCGTAATCGGCAACATAGCCTTGGCTGCGGAGGTTCCGTACACCGCTGCGATCACTTGCAGCAGATCACCATTACCAAGCGTGTGCAGCAGCTGATTGCCATTATGATGCAAGGTAAAAGAGATTCCCGGATGGGCTAACGCCATTCGATACATGGCATCCGATATATGACCAAGCTCCGTCTGGATACTCTTCATGTATTTCAGTCGTGCCGGTGTGTTAAAAAATAATTCACGCACCGCTAGATCGCTCCCACGGCCCGAAGGGGAATCTTCATTCCGAATTAAATTACCACCCTCAATATCAATCAAGCGTCCTTTGCCGTCATCGGCAGTAGCCGTTAGAAGAGAGACTTTGGATACCGCAGCGATACTGGGGAGCGCCTCACCTCGGAAACCTAAGCTAGTGATCTGGAATAGATCACGCCCATTAGCGATTTTACTTGTGGCATGACGATAAAAGGCGGTCTCGCAATCCTCAGGCTCGATCCCCGAGCCGTTATCTTTTACTCGGATGCTCTGTAAACCGCCTTCCTCCACCGAAACCTCAATTCTTGTGCTTCCTGCGTCAATAGCATTCTCAACTAGCTCCTTCACAACAGAAGCTGGTCGCTCTACAACTTCACCCGCTGCAATCTGGTTGGCAATATGCTCGTCCAATATATGAATTTTGGCCAATTTCATTCACCTCTTATTTAGGCAATCAATAATTAAAGATCCTTTGCTTTCATCTTCAGGTCGTTCAGCAGACTCATAGCCTGAAGTGGAGTCATATTCATAAGATCTGCGTTACGCACAGAAGTGATGAACTCTTTTAACGCAGGATTCTCTTGTGATTCAGTTACTACAGCCGACTGATTTGCATTACCTTTCCGATTCTTACGTGGTTCTTCCTCGCCAAAGATAGACAGTTGAACTACTTCATCTGCTATTGATGAATAGGAGTCTGCAGGAATCCCCGAAGTTTCTGAGATGACACTATCGGGTTGTTGGATAGATGTAGTTGCGACCTCTTTTGCAGCGGCCAGACTTTCTAGTCCACCCCCATAATGAATAGAGGAACCACCTGGATGAGCCGCCTGCTCGATACTCTGAAGCAGACCGTAAGCACGATCAATGATCCCTTCAGGAAGTCCTGCTAGGCGTGCACAATAAATCCCATAGCTACTGTCTGCTGCTCCCGGAACAAGCTTACGCAGGAAGTTTACTTTATCCCCGCTCTCCTGTACGGCCATAGAGTAATTCTTAAGCCCTTTAAGACTTTCTTCTAAGTGGGCCAATTCATGAAAATGCGTCGAAACTAAAGCTTTGCAAGAAATGGTATCGTGCACATACTCAATTACCGCTTGTGCAATCGCCATGCCCTCACTCGTCGAAGTTCCTCTACCAAGCTCATCAATGATAATTAAACTCCGGGCTGTTGCTTTTTCTGTCATGACCTGTATGTCGGCCATCTCTACCATAAATGTACTCTGGCCTCCGATCAAATCATCAGCTGCCCCAATACGTGTAAAGATTCGATCAATTAGCGGAACTTCTGCACTGGTGGCCGGAACGAAACAGCCAATTTGAGCCATAATACAAATGAGTGCAACCTGCCGCATATAGGTACTTTTCCCAGCCATATTAGGACCAGTGATCAAAAGAATATTTCCATCTTCCTTACTTAGCGTACTTCCGTTTGCTATAAATGCCGAGTCCTTTAACACAGCCTCCACGACAGGATGACGACCACCTGCAAGTCGAAGATCGTACCCATCCGATAGGACAGGTTTTACGAAGCGATGCTCGGCACTGACGGCTGCCAGACATTGATACACATCAATCTCAGCTACCTTTTCCGCAAGATTCTGCAGTCGCGGAATTTGGCCGCTGATTCGATCACGCAGTTCAGTAAACAGGCTGTACTCCAAATCTGTCATTTTATCTTGCGCTTCAAGAATCAGTGCCTCTTTCTCTTTAAGCTCAGGTGTAACAAATCGCTCTGCATTTGCAAGCGTCTGCTTACGTTCATAACGCCCTTCCGGTAACGAAGCCAGATTGGATTTGGTGATCTCTATGAAATAACCGAAGATTTTGTTATAGCCGATCTTCAGTGATTTGATGCCTGTGGCTTGCCGTTCTTTCGCTTCCAGTTCGGCGATCCAACGTTTACCATTACTGCTAGCTTCCCGCAGCTCGTCCAATCTGGCATGATAACCAGAACGGATAATCCCTCCGTCTCGCACGGACACCGGCGCATCTTCAACAATTGCTCGATCTATATCCTCCCGTATCTCGGCACATTCATCCATACTAGCACCGATCTCGCGTAAGGTTGCAGATCCCGAAGTCATACATAATTCCTTCAAAGCAGGGATTTGTGCCAGTGATAGCTTTAAGGCATTCATGTCACGACCATTCGCACTACCAAAGGCAATACGACCTACCAGCCGCTCTAAGTCATAAATTTCCTTCAACGCTAAACGCAGGTCCTCTCGAACAATAAACTGATTGTACAAATAATCAACTGCTTCTAGGCGACGTTCGATCGGAGCGCGCTGCAACAGCGGTTTATCTATTCTGCGACGTAACAATCGCGCACCCATCGATGTTTCGGTACGGTCTAGTAGCCATAGAAGAGATCCTTTTTTAGAACGTTCTCGGACTGTCTCTGTTAGCTCCAGATTTCGGCGTGTGAACGGATCAAGAATCATATAATTACCTGGTTCATAGGGGGAAATTTGACTAAGTTGTCCCATTGAACGCCGTTGCGTCTCGTTTAGATAGGAGATTAGCAGTGCTAGACATTGTCCACGTTCTTTCTCCAGACGAACCCATGCGGCTTCACCGAATTGTCGACGTGCCAGCTCCTCCTCACGTTTCTCCCAAGGTGTGTACACAACAGGTTTCGCCAACAGAGGCGTTTCACTACGTAAAAGCTCCAATAACACCGGGTCTCCGATGATCTCAGCCGGTTCATAAATGCCAATCTCATCGCGCAGCCATTCTGCACCAGATAACACTGAAGTAACATACAATTCACCTGTAGTTAAATCACATGCAGCTAATGCCATCATCCCATCACTTTCGGTTACACAAACAAGATAATTGTTGCTTTTGTCGGCAATGATTTTCCCGTCCATAACCGTTCCAGGTGTCACGACACGTACGATATCCCGCTTCACCATTCCCTTTGTGATAGAAGCATCCTCTAATTGCTCACAAATAGCGACTTTATATCCTTTTTCAATCAGGCGTTGAATATAACCCTCGGCGGCGTGATAAGGTACTCCACACATCGGGATCTTCTCTGCGCCCCCTCCTTCGCGACCTGTCAACGTAATTTCAAGCTCCTTGGAAGCCAAAATGGCATCTTCAAAGAACATTTCATAGAAATCGCCCAGTCTAAAAAATAGGAAGGCATCCTTTGCCCCTTCCTTCACTTTTAAATATTGCTCAATCATCGGCGTATATTGTGCCATGGTCAACCTCCATGCCTATTTATTGCTGTCCTCCATTATAACAGAAAATTTGCGTACAAAGTCACCCTGCAACCGCATAGAAGTTCATTCTTCTCGATCCTCAGACAAAAAATCACGAAATCCGACACTATTACTGAAGCTCAATGGGTAGTACCTTTTGGTTATATTTCAAGTATCCATCGTTCATTAGAAAGAGGTGTATTCTTCTGCATTTTAATATTGTAAAATCTTAACACAGAGCGTTTGATCATAAGAAAATAAAAGGAGAATATCAAATGATACGAAGACTTACGGAGGATGATCGGGAACTTCTAATGGCGTTGCTACAGAAAGAGCCTGCTCTTAATTTGTTCATCATTGGAGATGTAGAGAATTTCGGGTTTGAACAGGATTTTATGGCATTGTGGGGAGAGATAGATCCATCTGACGGCCTTATAAAAGCCGTTCTATTACGTTTCTATAGAAGCTATCTTCCTTACGCGGATGGGCCGTTTGATGTGGAAGGATTCGCTACAATCATGCGACAAGATAACGATATTCATATGATTTCCGGTGTAACCGATGTGGTAAAAGCCTTTGACGGAGTAATTAACTTTAAACAAGAAAAGCAATTGTACTTTGCTGAGCTAAAAGAAATGAATACCAAAATTAAACAGTCCTCTTCTTCCGTTGATAACATTAATAAAGCAACCATCCAGGATGTGGAAGCGATTTGTTCGCT
Organism: Paenibacillus sp. Marseille-Q9583; assembly: GCF_976954365.1. NCBI lineage: Bacteria > Bacillati > Bacillota > Bacilli > Caryophanales > Paenibacillaceae > Paenibacillus > Paenibacillus sp. Marseille-Q9583. The sequence continues at coordinate 61,142 of NZ_CDRJTB010000020.1, read as the reverse complement.
TACGGATACAATAGAAGAGTTTGAAAGCAGTCGGGATGGATCGAGAACTAGCTTACGTAAAACATTGGCGACTGGCACTGGCCGTACGTATTATATGAAACGTGAAGATCAGGTGATTACAACGGCCTCAACATCAGCGGAAAATTCCATGTCAGCTATGATCGTAGGGGTTGCCACTCATCAAGCATTCAGAGAGCAAGGATTAGCTACAAGCGTAGTTGCACAGCTATGCACAGACTTACTCTCTGAAGGGAAATCTTTATGCCTCTTTTATGACAACCCTCATGCCGGGGTCATATACAAACGGCTTGGATTTCATGATATCGGCTCTTGGAGCATCATGTACATGTAGACAAGCATATACGCCTTCGGCGTCCTTAGTAGGACGGTAAGCGTTTATGCGAGAAATATAGATATAAGGGATATGTGAAAAACTAATACTTTCTAATATTTTGAAATATAAGCTCAAGCTTTAACTTTGCTGCACCACAGTTCACGGATATCGCGAGATTCATCCCACGTTCGTTCAGAGGCGATATACTGAAATAAAGGCTCTATGTATTGGGCGGCCTTCTCGTAGCCGCCTAGAGAGCGTAGCTGCGCCAGCAGAGGGGGGACTGCGTCGCGCAGCGGGGATTTATCGCCCTCGTAGTAGGCGATATGCAGGTCTTCCCGGTCGAGCGGGCGCAGCGTCAGGTCTTCATAATGGCTCACGATTAGGTGAGCCAGATAGACCGCGCCTTTAGCGATGACCGGGGATACCAGGAAGCTCGGCAAAGTCCGGTACTCAAAGCCGCCATGCGGCTGAATCCGGAAATCGCCGAGCACGCCGTAACGAGGACGACGCGCTCCCGCGCGGACGTCCTCAAGCAAAAGCATCGGCAGCGCGAGATAGTTGTCGAGCGCGCGCAAGAGCGGCGCCGTCAGCGTCACGCCGCTGAAGTGCAAATGGCCGCCGAGGGCCCAGCCCGTCAGCGGCATGCCTCCCGCCCGCCAGCGCAGCGTGCGGTCGGCGATGAGCCGGTCCGCCGTAGCCGCGGCGGACATCAGCTGCGCCAGCAGCGCGCGTGGTTCCCCGCGCGGCTGGGGGCGCAGCTCGGCGACCGGGAACGCGCCGCGCGTTCCCGGAGGTCCGGCGTCGCAGCCTGCGACGCCATCCGTGGGCAGGTACCGCGACGCAGGCACGACGCGGCCCGTGGACTCTCGGAGGATGATAAACTCCGGGTCCATGCCCATGAGCAGGCCGCTGCGGCCTGGCTGCTCCAGAGCAAGGCTCCGTTCCAGCGCTAATGCTGCGGAACGATAAGGCTCTGGCAATGATTTGCCGGAACTCTGTAGTAGTGGAGTGACTCTCTCCACGACATATCTCCGGTTCCCCATTGCCCTCAGCAGGACTTCACCGCTCTCCAGCCCCAAGCTGTACAAAGTCCGAACAGCAATACGCTGAAGTAATTTCATTACTCCACGCCATACTCCTGGTGCAGCCCCCATTGATTCGCTGCTATCGACTCTATCCATTCGCACAGCCCCGGCTAGCAAATCGGAGGCTGCGCGCATACCTGGGCCTGCTCCTAGTGGAGTGATCTGCAGAACGCTCAAATTATACACGAGTATGTTATAGCACTGTTTATGGGCCTTATCGGAAGGCAGAGTATCATATGTATCTTCTATCCGATTTCTTTCACCAGAGGTCTGGTTTCTCCGCAGAGATGCTTCTGAGCCCTTCATTCGCAACAGTTCCTGCTTACTAGACGAAGTGAGCGTCGCTTCAATCCCGCTCCGAAATAATCTGGACTCTCTCTGTGCTGATGACAATCCCGAATACACCTTGAACCCCTCATTCATTCTCCTGCCCCTCCATCCATCGCAGCCCAAGATTGAAAGCCCTGCAGCAGCATTTTTTGCCTATTCATACGAACCAAGCTGTTCTTCATCCACTCTGATTCCATTTTTAATTCTAAAAATAAATAAAAAAAAGGAGGGCATTCGCCCTCTACGCCGCCGCCCTCCCTACATATAATGGACCATAACCCATCAGTACTCAGTTAGCGGCGGCGTATCCTTCCTTACAGTTCATCATCCAGATTGTCAGGGTCTAGATCATCGTAATCGAAGCTATCACCTTCAAAATCATAATCCTTGTCTTCTGGATCATCGCTTTGCTCAGTGACATACACACGGACTTTGGTCTCAGCCACCAACTCCACTTCGAATTCGCGCTCTACGCGAAGTGTCACACTGCCTCCGCCTGGCGATACGCCCGCTTCTACACAGTTGGGTTCCTGCGTTGCCTCCGCAGAGACCTCAACGGTAGAAGTGCGGTGTCTCGTGTCCAGGTACGAAAGCGGAATGAGCTCCACATAGGAGACCGTTTCTTTAGCTACCTCGGTCTGCTTGTTCTTGTCGTACGAGTACCAGATGTTTACATCGTAAGTACCAATTACTTCGATTCCGTTCCCGGCGGCAACCGCTTCGTACTGGTGGTTGATAATCCAAGCCCCCAGAATACTAGTCGGGTGATGTGGCGGAGTCACGGTATGGGTTGCTGTAGAGAACTTACGACCTTTGCCGCAAATTGCCTTCGTAATGATCTCCCTTGTTTGACGTTTATGGCTTAATGACATCTTTAAACCTCCTCCATACAATCATTCACTATCAAGTGTATGCAGGTTCTAGGCATTTGTTGATTGTTAGTCTATAAATAAATTTGAGTAAGCCCTCCAGAGGGTCTTATCAGAAGACTTATAGTTCATTTTATTTCAAAATTTGTATAGATATGAGTAGATTATGAAAATGGTCCAGCCTGATACATATCCATTCTGAACGTTAAAAAAACCTTATAAAGCCCGCTATTGCGGGATTACGCGCATAATACCAATCGATCTATGTTTGCTAAGGTCAATAAAATCGTCATCAATATTCACGAGGGGACGCAGTGGATCCGTAGCAAGAATCATTATGATTTTCCCTGTCCGTCCATCTGTCAATTCCACTTCATTCCCTATCATTGACTGCATTAACTTATTAATAAAGACTCTACAAATATAAGGGTCAAGCTTGCCAAATACGCTTTCCTCCATCTGCAGCAATACTTCATAAAGAGGTGAAGCTTTACGATAAAACCGGTCGGATGTCATCGCATGGAACACGTCTGCAACTGCAACAATTTTACTGAAATCAGTGATCCGATTCCCAAGTACGCCGAATGGATAACCACTGCCGTCCATTCTTTCATGATGCTGCAGGGCGACGAGCGCTTGCAAATGATTGGTTCCGATAGTGTCCCGGATCATCTCGTATCCATAGGTCGTATGCTTTTTCATAAGCTGATACTCCTCAGCGGTCAACGGGCCCGGCCTGGTTAATAATTCATCCGGAATCCTCATTTTTCCGATATCATGAAGGGTCGCTGCGATCGTCAGCATACTCAAATCCTCAGGCTTTAATTTTAGCCATTTACCTAGCAATGTAGATAAAATACCAACCGCTACATTATGTCTGTATGTATAATCATCCTTGGACTGCAATGCAGCCAATACGCCGTAGAAGTCATTTTTTTCGCTTACCTGCTGAATAAACGGAATGACTTCATTTCTAACTTCAAGCATAGGAATTCGTTTGTTTTTGTTATGACGAAGCTGTTCAAAAATATTTTCTATCGCAGCTGTGCAATCATCGATTGCAAGTTGGAAAAATTCCGCGCTATCCAGCTGTACGACGTCATGAGACTCTAGGGTGATCTTATGTTGATTGATTAATCGTATATGCTCAGCACTTAATAAAGTCAATGCGGGTAAAACAAATACTCCTTTGTCATTAAAAAGATTAGCTATAAGCTGTTTTCCTATAAATGATTCCATAACTTTGTCCATACGCCTCACCTGCCAATGCGGAAAATTCGACTACCGAACTTCCTGCTATTATTTGAACTCACCATAAAATCGTTAATCATATCCTGTGATCAACTTTTAGCTCATACATATCTTATCGTGATTTTGACAGAGATAGTTAATACTTCAGTTTATTAAAGCCTCAATTTAAGCCTTATTTCGAATCTTCAAACGTTTCTCCGGCTTGTAACTGACCGGGATTTTATGCCGCTTAGCGATCTTTAAATAAAGTGCCAGTTCCCTGCATAACTGAAGAATAGCTGAGCGCACTTCAAATTCCTCACGTGTCTCTGGCAGATCCATTTCTTCAAATTCTCTTGTTAGCTCGTCCAGTAAATGTTCAGTTCGTCCAGTATATTCTTCCGCAAGCACATCCCCGCTAAGCTGGTCAAATAACTCAGCAACCATCTCCCCATGCGGTAAATGGCGGTACACTTGAGAAAGCAGCTGCATCATACTTTGAATCGATTCCAGTTGCTCCTTCCGCATGTAGAAATAAACATTCCATGCTTCATCAGGATGAATAACATGATTCTCCATCTCACGGGTAGCTGCCGTTAATCCCCGCTGCACTGTATTATCTGCGTCAATTAATTCTTTGCCGTCCCAAATATACGCAGGATCTCGAAGCGTTCGGGCCATCTGGGTAAAAATAACGGAAAAATAGCGATCCACTTCCTTACGGATCCCATAAATGACCCCACCAGTCTGAGGCATGTAAATCAAGTTTACCAGCCCTGCTGAACCAAGCCCAATAGCCAGGAGCTCTATTTGCTGCAATAGGACATGGAGCGATAGTTCAGCTTGTCCAAACACACGAAACACGATAACCGAGCTGGTGACAATTCCTTCTTTGTAGCCAGACTTTACAATCATCGGAAAGCCTACGAGTACATACAGCCCGAGCACCCAGTAATGGAACCCTAGAAGCCAGAATAGGATGCAGCCAAAAAAGAGTCCCACGAGCGAGGCTAAAAAACGAGCCGTTATCGTTCGGAAACTCCTTTTCAAAGTAACCTCTACACCCAAAATTGCCAGCAAGCCTGCACTCTGCGCATTAGGTATACCCACTGCAGACGCAACTAGTACCGATAATAACGTAGCTGCTGCTGTTTTTATCACACGAAATCCCATAGCCTTATCTCTCCTTACAAGCACTAACCCAATAAATAGGTAAAGATATAGACATGTTACAAGATTTTGTGTACGGACACAATATTACATAAGGTTCATCGCCGGGATAACAATCGCTTCTCAAGATATACCACTAATTGATACATTGCTGTAGCCACGGCCGCGATAATCAAAAGACTGGACATCACTAGCGTGAAATTAAAGACCTGGAAACCATAAATAATCAGATAACCCAGACCCGATTTAGCGACCAGGAACTCCCCTACGATAACCCCTACCCATGACATCCCCACATTCACCTTTAAGGTGGAGACCACCGCCCCGAACGAGGCTGGAAGAATTACTTTAAAGAACACCTGAACTCTGGAAGCTCCGAAGGAACGAACCACCTTAACTAGATTCGGATCCACACTGCAAAAACTATTGTACACAACAAGCGTCGTTATAATCACCGTTATAGATAAAGTAGTAACAACGATAGCAGTGAATCCGGCTCCGAACATGACGATAAAAATTGGCCCCAGCGCCACCTTCGGCATACTGTTAAATACGACCATATACGGATCAAGCACTGCTGATAAAAAAGGAGACCACCAAATGATCACAGCAAGTAGTGTCCCTAATAGCGTTCCTAGTACAAAGCCTACCGCAGTCTCACCTACCGTCATCCCCAGATGCGGCCACAAGCTTCCACTGACCATATCTCCCCAGATCTGCCGGAAGATTTTTGTTGGATAGCTGAATAATAGCTCATCAATCCAGCCCATTCTTGCGCCAGCTTCCCAGAGTACAAAAAACAGCAGTAACAGACTGCTCCTTACAACAATCACCTGATTGCGCCAGCGGTGCTTAGTTTTTTTATAATCGCCATGCAATTGTTGTAGCCACTGTTCACGGGAAGCTAATAACCCCGATTGCTCCGTATGCTTCATTAGCTTTCCCTCCCTGCAATCTCCATCTCTTTCCATATTTCATGAAAAAGCTCCGAAAAACCTGGCTGATCACGTGCAAATAGCGGAGGTGCTGACCGGATTTGCTCTGGCACTGAAAATACTTTTCGGATCTTCCCTGGATTTCGTTGTAGAAGAATAACACTGCTGCTTACCGCAATGGCCTCAGATAGATCATGAGTAACTAATATTGCAGTTGTCCCCCTGCTGTGTAAGGTCTCAGAGACCAAATCTTCCAGCTGTAATTTGATCTGGTAATCAAGTGCCGAGAACGGCTCGTCTAGTAGAAGGAGTCCAGGATTCGTTGCCAAGGTGCGTACCAGAGCTACTCTCTGCCGCATCCCACCTGATAACTGAGTAGGAAAGGCGTGCTCTTTGCCCTCTAAGCCCATCTCTCGTAGTAGCTCCAACGTCCGCTTTCTGCTCTCCTCGTTCAAGTTTCCAGTCAGCTCTAGTCCGAGAATGGCATTGTCCAGAATACTCCGCCAAGGAAAAAGATAATCCTGCTGCAGCATATACCCAACCTTTGGTGAGGGTCCCATAATGGGCTCTCCATTTACGAACACTTCGCCTTGAGATGGCTGCAGCAGTCCTGCAATAATCGATAGGAGAGTCGTCTTACCGCAACCACTTGGTCCAACTAAGCTAACGAACTCTCCTTGCTCGATATTAAGGTTCAGGTCCTCAACGGCCAGTGAAGCTTCACGGTCGCCAAGATAGGCATGCGTTACTCCCTTTAATTGCACTACTGGAAGCATTGTCAGCCCCTCCTTCAATTTACACATCTTATTTAGGGTCTTTGGTTCTCTCTTATTTTGAAGTGCTGCTCTTTATGCTCTTCTCAGCTTTCTCAGCAAAACTGTTATTCACTATTTTGTCAGCGGGAACGCGTTCTTTAAGCTCACCAGCATTATCAATGACATCAAGCAAATTGTTCCATTCTTCTTGATCTATAATTGGATTAGCTGCATAGGTATCCTGTTCCTTATAACGTTTGACTGCAGAAACCACGATATCTTTATCTGTCTTATCAAAATAAATCATTATCGCATCCGCAATTTCTTCAGGACTATGTTCCTTCACCCAAAGCTGAGCACGCTGGATCGCATTTGTGAACTTCTGTACCGTGTCTCCATTTTTACTAATATAGCTGTTCTTAGACATAAACACGGTGTACGGTAAATAGCCGCTTTCCACACCAAACGAAGCCACTACTGCCCCTCGGTTCTCACGTTCAAAGATTGAAGCCTGTGGTTCAAACAGCTGCACATAATCGCCTGTCCCTGAAGCAAAAGCACCGGCAATATTAGCAAAGTCAATATTTTGGATCAAGGTAATGTCTTTGGTAGGATCTATTCCTTTTTTAGATAAAGTAAACGCACCTGCCATTTGTGGCATTCCGCCTTTTCTTTGCCCCAGGAAGGTAGAACCCTTCACTTTATCCCAGTTAAACGCTCCGTCAGCTTTACGGGCAAACAGGAACGTTCCATCCCTCTGAGTCAGCTGTGCAAAATTAATGACCGGATCATCTGAACCCTGTTGATACACATAAATGGAGGTCTCAGAACCTACCAATGCAACATCGATGGCACCTGAGAGGAGTGCAGTCATGGTTTTATCTCCACCGGGGATCGTCTGTAGTTCTACGTCAAGTCCTTCGTCTTTAAAGAAATTTTGTGATAAGGCAACATATTCGGGTGCATAAAAGACAGAACGGGTGACCTCACCAATCTTCACCTTTACCAACTCTGACTTTCCGCCGCAACCGGCAAGCACTGAAAAGCATAAAGTAATGATCATGAGCGACAATGACAGCTTTTTCCTAATCTTCATTCTTCATTCTCCTTTCTTACCGGGTCCTTCGCCCTTGCTTAAAGCATATGCAGATGCCTACTAAAAGGTTAAAACCTCCAATAACCTAGGAAAATCCAAGAATAACCATGATACTAGCGACTTTTATTGAAATAATGGTTAAATATCGATTAATTCGCTGTTTTTGTATCTGTGCAAACGTTTTACCAAAGGGGATACATTCGAGTACTATAGGAAATAAAGCGCTTTCCATTTCTTGAAATCAGAAAATTTGCAATAGAAGGAGTTATTACATATGTATAAAGGTGCTACATTCAAAACTAAAAAAATCACAATATGCTCTCTGGTGGGCATCAGCCTAACCACATTACTGCTGTCCGGTTGTTCTGGTAATCAAAGCAACAAAACATCCATTGCCACGCCCTCCCCTAAAGCAGACTCCATTCAGAGCGCCGCTACACCTCAAGCTGCAAAAGTGATAAATAAGACGGATGAACAACCTTCCGCCGTTTATTATGAATTATTTGTTCGTTCCTTCTATGATTCAGACGGCGATGGCATTGGAGATCTAAAAGGGATCACCCAAAAGCTGGATTACTTAAATGATGGGAATCCTGAAACCACGACTGATTTGGGGATTGGCGGGATTTGGCTCATGCCCATCAACCCATCACCAAGCTATCATGGATATGATGTGACCGATTATCGTGCGATTAATCCTGATTATGGGACGATGGAGGATATGCAGGAGCTAATTAAAGAAGCGCATAAACGAGGAATAAAAATAATTATGGATTTGGTTGTGAATCATACCTCCAAAGAACACCCATGGTTCGTAGACTCGGCTAAAAACAGTGACAGCAAATATCGCGATTGGTACGTCTGGGCTGAAGATCAAGGTCGTCCCGCAAATGGAGCCAGCGCTGCTGGCGGTGGCAATGCGTGGCATTCTATACTCGGCAGTCATTATCTGGGCGGATTTTGGGAAGGCATGCCTGATCTGAATTTCGAAAATGTAAAGGTTCGTACTGAAATGAAGGACATCGGAAAGTTTTGGCTGGAGCAAGGTGTGGACGGCTTCCGACTAGATGCTGCGAAGCATATCTACGAAGATCTTTTGAGTGATAAAAGTGAAGCTACTACCGCTAAAAATGTATCCTGGTGGCAGGAGTTCCGCAAGGCTATGAATGAAGTAAATCCAGAGGCATATATAGTTGGCGAGGTCTGGGAGAATTCTGCTGTCACTGTCGGAGCTTATTTAGATCAAGCTTTTAACTCAAGCTTTAACTTTGGCTTAGCAGAAACACTGGTGAACTCTGTAAAAACTGAAAAAGACAGCGGGACGGCCTTTACGCTGGAACGAACCTATAAATTGTATTCCAAAATATCCGATAACCAATTTACCGATGCTACTTTCTTGACGAATCATGATCAAAACAGAGTTATGAGTCAATTAGACAATAACCCGAATCATGCAAAAATGGCAGCAGCCCTACTGTTAACTTTGCCTGGGAATCCTTTTATCTATTATGGTGAAGAAATTGGAATGCTCGGTGTGAAGCCAGATGAAGGACTTCGAGAGCCTATGAGATGGAGTGCAGCCGATCAAGGAGAGGGGCAGACTACTTGGGAGGCCGGACGTAATAATGCGGGTGCGATAAACGTTGATGTTGAGAGCCAGCTGAATGACAGCGGTTCAATGCTAGAAAGATATCGCGAGCTTATTGCGCTAAGAAATGAGATTCCTGCGCTCCGGGATGGCGGAATCCGTGACTATGCTTCTGGCAATCCCGGGGTTATGGCTTACGAACGACTAACAACACAGGATCAGGTGCTCGTCGTTCATAACCTTACTGGCGAAGAACAAGCCATTGTACTACAACCCAATGTCGAGGGTTTCTCTTACTCCAAGATCCTAAAGACGATTGCTGTCAAATCGATCTTGAATTCAGATCAACTTACCCTCCCTCCTTATTCAACTGCTATTGTGGAGTGAGAAATGCGGTAGAATGTAACACCCAATTTGTTACTGACCCACATAATTGAGCTTTTGTAATCGGGAGGGCTATAAGCCAGTCTTTGGATGGATCACTGCTCATTCGTAACAACCAGCCACTGGAATGATCGCCTAAGAAGCGTGCTTTCTGGAAGCTCCATCCACTGTCACTGGACGTGCAGAGTCGTAATTCTCCTTCCGCCATGAAGCACTTCATCACCCGTGCTAGTTGGATGGAATGTACATCATCCCCTGTCTCTGCTGCTAAACAATCTGAGAGCATTTGCAGGGTGGATGAGCATGAGCTTTTATTCAGCTCCTCAAATTTTCTTTTTGACATTAGTAATGCCGGAATCCCGTGATTAAAGAGCTCCTTCATGTTCTCACATTCGAACAGCTGAAGACAAAAGCTCTCCGTTTCACTTTCATCCTTTAATTCATAGGCCAGGGTTTCGGGGTTACTATTGCAGATTACTAATATCCGGTCTTTATGTATTTGCAGACACAGATCCTTCATTTCCTCCTTCTCTTTATATTTCAATCTACAGATCCGTTCTGCGTTTAAACCTGTATGTAACTGATCCAGAACTGCTTGCCCCATTACTTCATCTGGAAATAAAAAATGCGTTAAATCGGCCAATCCATTGTCATTCACATCATTGTATCCTTCCTGTATTTCATATATATGTATATTAATCTAACAATCTTTATGTTATCATAAGCTAATTTTAAGGTAAAATTAAGAAACAAAGGGTATTATCATTAACATGAAATACTTTTAGCGAGGTGTCTTCAAAATGAGAATGCTCATCACATTTCAGAACAAACTTGTACCTGTGTATTTCACAACAGAAAATAAACAGCCCACTCAAAAAGTACTTAGATTACTTAACAGTACGTTGGAGCTCAAAATTCAAAAGGGCAAGAATGCTATCCAGAAATGCCTGAATTCATTAATTAGTATCGAAATTAAAGGCTCTGAGGCTATATTGCACAGTTATAGTGAGAATGATTCATTGGCGCTATCCCTCTATTAATAGAGGGGTAGTTTTTTTGTAAATTTTCTTTATCCTTTGGCAGACAAAACAGCAAGTCTCTGAAAGAGACTTGCTGTTTTTAAGTTTTGAAGCTTTAGTAATGAATGATTACAGGAGTATGAGGCAATTTCAACTAATCTTATAGTTCTTATTCTCTGCTTTTTCAGCTTTCTGTATTCGAAGTTTAAAGAGTCTCACTAAATTTTGGCGTGTATGCTCTTCGTGACAGCTATCCAATTTCTTAATGATAAACCGATCAATGGACATGTCCATCGCTCCTTTTAATTCATTCAGATCCTTGTGGATATAGGGAATATTTTCCTGTTTCCTTGTAAGTTTATTAACCGGGATTTCTATTGTTCAAACTCTTCTTCCTTTATAAAATACTCATCCCCCCCCAAAAACAATTACAAAAAAATAATTTACAAACAAAAAAATACATGCTATATTATTTATAGTTAATATTAAATACACACATTAAAGGGAGCAATCATAATGTCTAATGTTTTATTTATCAAAGCAAACAACCGTCCAGCAGAACAATCCGTAAGTGTTAAGCTTTACAATGAATTTTTGGAGAACTACAAACTTAACAATCCAGAAGATGAAATCACTGAACTTGATTTGTTCGCAGAGCAACTTCCTTACTACGACAATACCCTGATCACTGGTATGTACAAAGCTGCTCAAGGTTACGAACTAACAGCTGAAGAAGCAGCAGGTGCTGCTGTAGTTAATAAATATCTGGAACAGTTTATCGCTGCTGATAAAGTAGTATTCGGTTTCCCACTGTGGAACATGACTGTACCAGCTGTATTGCATACTTATGTCGATTACCTTTGCCAAGCTGGCAAAACATTCTCTTACACTGCTGAAGGTCCAGTTGGTCTTTTGACAGGTAAAAAAGCAATCGTACTGAACGCTAGAGGTGGCATTTATTCCGAAGGTCCTGCAGCAAGTGCTGAAATGGCTGTAAACTTCATCGTTGGTAACCTTAACCTTTGGGGTATCAAAGATATTACTCAAGTAATCATCGAAGGTCACAACCAACTTCCTGCACAATCCGCTGAAATCATTGAGAACGGATTACAATTGGCTAAGGAAACTGCAGCATCGTTCTAATACAAGCTATAAGAGAATTTAATAAAAAGGGTGACCCTGAGCTCAGGGTTACCCTTTTTTTAACTATCTAGCCTATTGGAACACTACTCTTGGCTCCGTCGCTGTCTATAAAGATTTTCTAATACTCATCAAGTTCTTTACGCCAACCGTACCCTCTAGTCCTTGTCGAATGAACTTTAGAAGAAGCTGTGGTTTTTCTCTTGAGCTTCACCTCTTTGGTGCTTTGGTACAGCAGTTCCCGCTGTGTCTTTCGGTAGTTCAGCAGTCTCTTCTCTTCAAGCTCACCGTTATGAACCGCTTCAAGTACCGCACAGCCCTCCTCACGTTCATGTTTACAGTTACTAAACCGACATGCAGCAGCTAAGCTGCTAATATCACTGAACGCCAGGTCTAATCCACCTTCATCTTCCCACAGCTGCAGCTCACGCATCCCTGGTGTGTCTACTATGATCCCTCCGTCCGGCATAATAAACAGTTCACGGTGGGTAGTAGTATGACGTCCACGGCTATCGCCTTCCCTTACATCCTGTGTAAGCTGAAGATTCTTTCCACATAACCAGTTGACCATCGTAGATTTGCCGCAGCCTGATGAGCCCGTTAGAGCTACTGTCTGTCCACTCCCAATGTAAGGCAGCAGCTTCTCACGGCCATTATCTTGCAGTGCACTAACCGCATGAACTGGCACACCTGGAGCGGCGCTTTCCATTTCGGCAATTTTACTCTCTGCATCTAGGCAAAGATCTGCTTTGGTCAGTAGAATGACTGGATTGGCCCCGCTGTTCCAAGCCATGATTAAGTATCTCTCCATCCGCCGAACATTAAAGTCATCATTCAAAGCACTGACCAGAAATAAAGTGTCTACATTCGAGGCAACAATCTGCTCCTCTTGTGTGTTACCAGCTACCTTGCGTGAGATGACACTATGCCGAGGCAATATCCCATGTAAAATCGCATGCTCGCCGCCATCTTGGATTGAAAGAGCCACCCAGTCGCCGATCGCTGGAAAATCACCTGAAGCGACAAACGTATGTCTCAGCTTGCCTGATAGCTCCCCCCATGTCTCTCCCAAATCAGTCATCACCCTATACTTACTGCCAAAATCGCCTACAATTCTTCCGGGTACAAGCCGTTTATCCTCCGTCTCCTTCCACTTATCATCCCATTTTAAACTCCAATTTTCATTCCATCCATATTGCTGTATGTTAGTCATTCGAATCCTCCTAAAGATCTGTTTAAGTTTTTGTTTTTATTTACCATGTACTGCTAGCGTTTTCCGGGAACACAAAAAGCCGCTGGAAATTAAGACTCCGGCGGCGGTCACACTTCATGAACTCTTCTAGGACGAAAAGGACAAAAAGTGCACACATAATCAGAAAAATGTCTCATCCTAAAGACAAGGATAAGTTCATTTTCCCGTGCGATATATAGAGAAATAGACAATTAACTACAATTCCTATCGATTCTATATACGCAAAAAAGCCGCCGGACCCAATACGGTTCCCGCGGCTCTAATAAGCGTAATAGAGCTTACCTGCTAAACTGCACGAATAACTTATTCGGCAGCCGCTGTTCCCGGAAGACACGTATCCACAACAGTTGAGTTCATTACATTTAAAACTGTCATAAAACATCGTCTCCTTCCGAAATAAGATGCTGTTATCATAAACGGCGCTGCCGTATAATGTCAACTATAAATTTTGATAAAATTACAAAATAGACTTAAGCTCATTCAACTCGCAGATTATCTTCCAAGGTTGTATATCCAATTGCTCGTCCCAGGTATGTTTTCTTTGCAGCCAAATGCCTTGTAGCCCTGCTTTCCCTGCACCCCAGATATCATTCACCGGGTGATCTCCAATAAACAATGTCTGATCCGCAGTAACTCCCAATCTGTCTAATGCAAGTTGATAAATCTCAGGATCGGGCTTAGCAATTCCTACTTCTCCAGAAATGACAATAGCCTTGAAGTACTCTCGCAGGGCAAGTGTATCAATTTTGGTGTTCTGGATATCTACTTTGCCGTTGGTAACCAGACCAAGTATATAACCGCGCTCTTTGCAGTACTTTAGAACGTCCACAGCATCCTTCATCGTAGCACCATGATTGATATAACTTGCATCATAATACGCACGAATATGTTCAGCCGTAACTGGTGTTTCCCAAGGCAGTACCTCGCTTAGTTCTTCGAAGAATCCGTCCTTATCACGGTAACCATCAGCATCTCTGTGAATCATATCTTCTATTACCTTCTGCGCTTCTTCAGCTTCCAAATGTCCTAGAAAATCCTGAACAAACTGAGTACTAAAACTGCGAAATGTATGGTCACGATCCATTAAAGTATTATCCAAATCAAATAATATAGCTTGTACTTCTTTCATCAAGCGATTCCCCTTATATGCTGTTGATTATAAAATTTAACTTACAGAAATCTATTGTACTATGCCTTTGGAGACAATGAAAAGACCATTCTGTAAAAAGGAACAGCTGTCTCCCCTTCTACCGAACAGTCTTTATAGGCTTTATATTTGATTTATTCATTTACTCAAAATGCTCCGCACGATGTGTCAGCATCATTTCCTCTTCTGTGATATACAGTGGGAAAGGAGGGGTTTCTTTGAGATAACTTTCTGTGGCTAGCAAACGATAATGGACCTCAGGTAACCATGCATCTTCAACAAGTGGCAGCTGACCTGTATCACTGATGTAATTGTCTACAGCGGACTGAACCATATCAAGGTAATACGGAACAAGCTTATCTTGTTCCTCGAAAACTTCATAGGTCTCGCGTGACATATAGAAATTCTGCTCTGGAATTCCTCCTAAATACCGTTTTAGTCTGCTCAAATCTATTCTTTTGTCGTCAAGGATTAAAGCTGTTCTATTAATGAGCGCAGGCATATCTTCTTCAAACTGTCTGATCGCCTGCTTGACTTGGGTTAAGGTAACGGTAATATGATCGGATTGGGGTTGTTTTTTTGTGCGTTTAAAAAACATAAGACAAGTCTCCTTTCGAAAAACTATCTTTGTTAACGCTTACAATTCTATTATATTCGAATTCCTCCCTCTTAATCAGCATATTTCCAACAGACACAAAATGTTAACAACTTTATGATCATTATTTGACATCTTCCCAACGCATCCAAATTTCTTGGGGATTAAGTTCATATTTATCATTCTCACGATACATAAACTGATGCATAATAAATTCTCGCCGAATGGTAGCAAAATCTTCATGGAACTGCTTAATAAACTCGTTAATTTCCTTCTCACTATAAACTACCCCTGGCTCTAGCTTCTCAACCATGTACTGAAGTGCGATCAGTTTCTTCTTATATTGTGCCGGGATTTGCCGAAGCCGACCATCCTTCGAAAAAAAGTTACGCAACACAGACTCCTTTAGACTATTTTCAGGTGATTTCTCTTCCATATTTCTCGCTCCTTTCGAAAAAATAAACTGAAGTGAAGCCTCAGCACCACTACTAATGAATTCCGGATTCAACTTAAAATAAACTGTATTTTTGTCACGCCGTTCCTTTATTAGAGCTGCTTCACGCAATTTCGCTGCATGATGAGTTACCGTTGGTTGTGATAAATTCAATTTCTCAGCCAGCGCTTGTCCGTGCATTTCTCCTTGTGACAGAAGCAACAATAAACGAAGACGTGTTGGGTCAGCCAAAGCTTTATGATAGTTCACTATTTTTTCTAACTGCATTGGAATCACACTCCTTCACCTTCATAAACTAGATACACATTAGATATATATCTAATTATATAACAATCAACATTATGCTTGCAATGGTTATTGTGTTTAATCTTATGCTTATGGCAAAATGAATGAATTTAGGGTAGGATTTAAAGAAAAGATAGTAACAATCAGGAGGTAACCCACTGTATGAAAGATGTAATTATTATCGGTGCAGGTCCTTGCGGCCTCTCGGCAGCTATCGAATGCCAGCGCCAAGGACTGTCCAGTCTCATTATTGAAAAAAGCTTTATCGTACACTCCATTTATTTGTATCCAACAAATATGCAATTCTTTAGTACCGCTGAGTTATTAGAAATCGGAGACGTTCCTTTCACCTCGACCAATGATAAACCATACCGCCATGAAGCTCTTGTCTATTACCGCCGGGCTGCGAAGCAGTATGGTCTAGATATCGCCGCTTACGAAGAAGCGACGTCCATTGAGCCTTTGGAAGATGGAACCTATGCTGTACATACGTCCAATATGCGTGGTGAGCATCACACACGTATCACTGCAAATGTCGTTATCGCTACAGGTTATTTTGATCAACCGAATATGATCGGTATTCCAGGGGAAGAACTTCCTAAAGTTACCCACTATTTCGGTGAAGCCCATCCATATACAGGGATGAAAGTTACTGTCATTGGTGGCAGTAATTCAGCCGTAGATGCAGCACTGGAGCTTATGCGTGTTGGAGCTACAGTCGATATGGTCTATCGTGGCGAGAGCATTTCCTCGAATATTAAGCCTTGGGTTCGGCCAATCTTTGAAGGGATGGTACAAAAGGGTAAAATCACTCTACATCTGGAATCACGTGTTACTGAAATTACGGCTAGTTCGGTTATAGTTACGAGTCATAATGGAGACAAAAAATCCATAGATAATGATTTCGTCCTTGCTTTAACTGGCTTCCGGCCTAGCCGGGTGCTTCTCACTTCTGCCGGCGTAGTTATGGATGACGATATGGATAAGCCAGCTTTTAATCCTTCAACTATGGAAAGTAATGTTCCAGGTCTTTATGTTGCAGGAGTAATCGCTTCAGGCCGCAATGCGAATGAAGTATTTATTGAGACAGGACGTGGGCATGGTAAACTTATCGCAGATCACATTCTTGCGAAACGCAGTTCTCACAATAAGGAGTTGAACGTTTAAGATGGACATGACCTCTTTGCTTTTGCTTGGTCTTGCTGCGCTCGGTATTATAAGCAGTAATTCCCCTGTAACAATAGCAATGGTCGTCCTACTACTGCTAAGAGTTCTTGGCCTGCAGCAGACCTTCCCTTGGCTTGAGAAATATGGTTTAACCATCGGGATTATCATTCTTACGATCGGGGTCATGACGCCTTTGGCCAGCGGAAAAATATCGCTGCAGATGGTCGGTCAGTCCTTCCTCCACTGGAAGTCTCTTCTAGCGATTGCGATCGGCATTCTCGTCGCTTACCTTGGTGGGCGCGGAGCCATCCTTATGACCAACCAGCCCACAGTTGTTGCGGGTCTCCTGATCGGAACAGTGATTGGCGTTGCATTGTTCAAGGGTGTCCCTGTAGGACCGCTTATCGCAGCCGGTATATTATCGCTCTTGATTGGCAAAATGTAAAAGGTGGAGCAACCATTCAACACAAAAATAGAGCAGCGATTCTCCACTATCGAGAGAATCGCTGCTCTATTTTATTTTTATTCAGCCTGAGAAATGGATTGTGGAATCTCCTGAGACGATCGTTTTTCTACAAACAATAGATCACTAACCCCATGCTCTGTTTGAATTTTTTTCAGTTGGGCCAAAGCTTCTGCTTCTGTATTGAAATACCCAGCTTCCACTAGGAATAATCCCTTCTGATCCTTTAATACGCGCACGTTCTCTAACCCGAATAACATCTCTTCAGCCATGCCTTGACTCTCACCGGAAGGCTCTGAGATTGTTCTAAGTGAATAGATAGAAGTTCCTTCTTCCACGTCACCCTTCTTATCCTTCAATGTAATCGCCACCTGAGCCGGATCCTTATATTCCTTCACTTCATAAGCAACTGGCTCTTTGAAGGTTACATTGAAACGTATCATCGAGTCATCCAATGTAATTAAAGGATAAGCATCTTGAACATACTTGCTTTCTTTTAATGTCTCAAGATCTTTAACAGCTGAGAAGTTCCTTGCCCCACTCACGGTTACGGTCATTGTATAAGGATTGTCAGTGAATTTTACGTTATAAGAGCTTGCAAGGTCTTGTGTATTGTCCGAATTTGCAAAGTTTAAAATCATTTGATCACTGTTCTTCTGATGTTTCAACGAAATGAAATTGACATCTACTCCATCCTGAATCGTGCCGCCGCCTGCACTTCCATCCGTAAATTTCAATACACTTACCAGCTTACCGAGAACGGGCACTTGATTCATACTATCCGCGAAGGCGGGTACAGTATTTACACCCACTGTAAAAGAAATGATAACTGCTGCTGCAACTGATCCTGTCCATTTTAATCCGCTCATTTTTGTTCCTCTTTTCTGTTGTTTATATCGTTTTCCTCTTTCAATACCTTTTCGAGAAGCTTGTGATAGTTCTTCGGGGATTTCAATATCGTTGTATGCTTTCTGTAAACGTTCAAGTTGATTATCCAAAGTACTCACTCCCCTTCATATTAATTTTTAATTTCCCTAATCCCCGATAGATGACGGTTTTCACTGTACTCTCTGGCATGTCCAATACCCCGGCAATTTCCTTTATGGGCAAGTCTTCGAAATACCTCATCACAATGATCATTCTTGATCTTTTATCAAGGACTCTTAGCGCCTCCTGGAGATCAATGACATCCTCTATGGGTTCTGAAGCGTAGCTGCCTTCGGGATCTTTCTCCATATACACGATTTTTTTAGATTTTCGGATAAAGTCCAAGGCACAATTGACGGCTATTTTTGTGAGCCAAGTTTTAAAATATTGAGGTTGCTGCAGTTTATGAATGGAGATGAACGCTTTATAGACGGTCTCCTGTACAATCTCTAGCGCATCATCCTTATTCCTCACATAGGAGTACGCCATACGGTAAAGACGCTCTTGCATCCCGTCTATCAATGCAGTAAAGCTGTCTTCATCACCCGCTATCGCCTTTTCCTCCAGCTCTGTTGTATTCAAGTTCTCACTACCTTTCATGTTGCTTATATTTTTTAGACGCACGTGATATTCAAAAAGACTCAAATGGATTTAAAAAAATGGCCCTCTCTCCCGAGAAGACCACCTAAGTAATTTATTATAATGTTATATCTTATCATGTATCCAAATGCTGTACGTTAAACAATCTCGCATAACTTCCGTCCAGTCCCATTAGTTCCTCATGTGTACCACGTTCTGTGATTTCACCGTTCTCAAGTACCACGATCTGATCAGCATGTGTAATAGTAGACAGTCTATGCGCAACAATTAGTGTAGTTCGTTCCGATGAGAGGGATTGCAGCGCTTGTTGAATTAAATGCTCTGATTCCAGATCCAGTGCTGACGTAGCTTCGTCTAATATAAGAACCTTTGGGTCTTTAAGAAACACCCTTGCTATGGCTACCCGTTGCTTTTGCCCACCGGACAGCTTCACTCCACGTTCTCCCACTTCTGTATCATAGCCTAGCGGCAGCTGCTCAATAAAATCATGCGCATTGGCAGCTCTCGCCGCCGAGAGGACTTGCTCCTCTGTAGCATTAGGATTGCCGAACAAGATATTATCTCGTACAGACCCACTAAATAAGAAATTATCTTGAAGCACCATCCCAACGGCTCTTCGCAAACTCTCCTGCGTCAAACCCTGTATATCCTGACCATCCATCTGGAGACTACCTTTGCTTATGTCATAGAATCGCGGGATCAAGCTTATGAGAGAGGACTTCCCGCCACCACTCATTCCAACAAAAGCGACCGTCTGACCAGGTTTGATATTTAAATTAATATCCTTCAGTACCCAATCATTCTCTTCATTGTATTTGAACCAAACATTATGAAAATCAATTTCACCACGTGCATTCGTCAGAGGTCTTGCTCCCGGTTTATCCACGATATCATAAGGCTCTTCCAGCAGCTCAAGCACCCGTTCAAGGGAAGCCGAGGCTTGCGTGAGCACTGTCGAGGAATTAATCAATCGACGCAGCGGCGCATACATCCGGTCCAGATAGCCGAAGAAAGCAACAAAGGTTCCCACAGTCAAATTACCATGAATCACTTGATAACCACCGTATCCGATGACTAGCAGTGGTGCAATATCCGTTAGTGTGTTAATTATTGCGAAGGTAATTGCATTCCAACGAGTTTGAGCCATCGCTTTTTTGAGAAAGTTACCGTTGATATCTTCGAACTGCTTCTGATCCACTTTTTCCATGGTGAAGCTGCGGATGATCGAAATGCCTTGAATCCGTTCATGAAGATAGCCTTGAATGCCAGCCAGAGCCTGTGAACGGTCTTTCGTTAACACCTTAAGTCGTTTATATAGTTTACTTACCGCAAAGGCGTAAAACGGAAGTACAGCGATAGATACTAGCGCCAGCACTGGATTCAAATAAAACATAAAACCAAGCGCAAACACTAGCGTAAATAAATCCAGCCATACATTCATCATTCCGACTTCTACTAAATTTTTGGTCTGTTCCACATCATTTATAAATCTTGAAATCGCTTCGCCCACTTTTGTATTCTGATAATACCGCAGCGACAACCGCTGTAAGTGACTGTATAGCTTATTCCGCATATCGAACAATATCTTACTTGTGATCAGCTGGGCAAAATACTGCCGGTAATACTCCACCGGTCCCCTTACAATTACGAATAAAACAAAAGCGCCTCCGAGGATGAGCATCAATTGCGATACCCGCTCCTGGGCACTCATGGCAGAGTTCATCAGCAGATCATCGACTACGTATTTCAGAATCATAGGCAGTGTCAACGGGATGCTGAACTTGATCATACCTATAAAGAGCGTAAACACAATCCATTTCATGTAAGGCCGTACAAAAGTAAAATATGATTTCCATTGTTTCACAGGGATATTCTGTCCTTTCTCTTTACTGAGTTGCTAAGTACAGTTGACTTTTGCGCTCTACAGTGTTTTTATATTTTTAAGTCCATAAGTACGATAGCAGTACCCGAACTTCAGGAGGATAAAGATGTCTAGACAATTTGTGACGGAAGCCGTCATGATGGCGATTTACGGCCAGCTTCTCATATCGAGCAGCCCTGTAGAATATATAGTGCCTTATACGACCGTGATGGAATTATACGAACTGCGGGACAGTGATGATCCGTTAATGAACCGTCCAGATGATGACAAGCATGTCAAACTCAAGATTGGTGAGCTCATTGCCTATTTTGAAGAGCCACTTAATGCTAAAAAAATTAACCGCTGTCTGGCCGTTCCTTGGGCAAAAAGCTCTGGTATTCTACTAGGCGGACAATCAAAGATTACCATTATTAACAGCATGGATACCGCTGTCTACGGCGAAACGTTCGATCCTATCGAAACGGAGCTTCTATTGTCCTCACAACGTGAGAAGGTGCCTATTCTTACAGATCAATTCGAGCTGATTCAACGCATTATTGAAGGTGGAGTCCCTGTTCAAGTATACGACATTGACGATTTCGATTTTGCTATGGAGGAAGAAACGTTTCGCAATTCGCACTGATTATATCAACACTAGAAAAAGCCCTGCCTTTTGGCAAGGGCTTTTCACATTAGTAAAAAACAAAATTAAGACATTTATACCTGTACTCCGCCAGGCACCGATTTGGCTTCATACTTATATTCAATGTCATCGTCTGCCTCAGAATACACAATAGTTAAGCCGTAGCCTTCCATATACCATAAGTCCTGCTCTTCCATGTAGAACACAATACCATCTTGTTCAACTTGTATTGCCGGACGTCCTGGTGCCTCCGTCCCGATACCCAGTGAGAAACCAGGGTGAAGTCCACCTCCCGAGCTATAGCGGGGAAATAAACGAATATAGTCTCCATTCTTAAGATCCAGTTCTCTTTTAAACCAAGCTGCCGCTGCTTGACTAATTTCCATGTTCATCTCTCTCAGCTCCTTTGTATAGTCTAATCATACTGAAAATGAATCGATATTCAAATACCTTTATACAATTAATGTTTTCCCAAGCTCCTCAAAAATTAGTTTGACAACTTTGCGAAGCGAGTGATAAACTCTGAACATAACTAACGGTCTACTAGTTATTACCAAAATATTATTAAATCAATGAAAGGGGTGAGCGCGGTGTTTACGAAGTTACAGCCATATCATATCACTATTGTTAGAATTTCAAATCAACTGAATACCGAAGCAGCCCAAGTGGTGAAACCATCCTGAAGTTCCCTGCGAGTGTAATTGATCGTATAACTTTAGTTCTTGAAGGTCTCTCACATGCCTGGTGCTGTATAGCACCGTGCGCATGATAGCTGTAAATTACAGGCATATCGTCCGTTTTCGGATGATGTGCCTTTTTTGTCGGTTGTCATCTTTGAAGGACGACAACGTCGTTTTTTCTTGGCTGTTGAGATAACCACTTGCGCTTTTTTCCAACATCACAGCTAGTACTTTAACTCGAAAGGAAGGGATTTACTTGTTCTCCGTTCTCCGTAATCTCGGCTGGTTCTTTCGCCGAGAAAAAAGGCGTTACCTGATTGGCCTTATCTTACTTATTGGTGTAGGTGTTCTTGAATTATTCCCCCCACGTCTGCTAGGCAATGCCATTGACGACATAGTACGCGGTTCTATTACTACAGCATCGTTAGCCAAGTACATCGGTATGATCCTCATTTTGTTGCTAGTCATTTATTGGATTACCTACATATGGATGCACAAATTATTCGGAGGCTCCAACCTCGTAGAGCGCCTGCTGCGCTCGAGATTTATGAATCATTTGATGACCATGACCCCGTCGTTTTTCGAACGCAATAGAACCGGCGACCTGATGGCTCGGGCAACCAATGATATCAGAGCTGTCTCAGCTACCGTTGGATTCGGGATGCTCACCCTGGTGGATTCTACAATTTACCTCACTGTCGTACTATTCGCAATGGGTTTTCTTGTCAGCTGGAAGCTGACACTTGCAGCAGTCTTACCATTACCACTAATTGCAATAGCTATGATTTTTTATGGTAAAGCGATCCATGATCGTTACAGCTTAGCTCAAGATGCGTTCGGAGATATGAACGATCAGGTTCTCGAGTCTGTCTCAGGTGTGCGAGTTATCCGTGCTTATGTACAAGAAAGACTCGATGAGAAACGATTCTCGGATATTACAGAAGATGTATACAACAAGAACATGGCCGTCGCTCGTGTGGATGCCTTCTTCGAACCGACGATTCGGTTCTGCGTAGGGCTCAGCTACATTATCGGTCTTACCTATGGAATTTATCTTGTGTTCCGTAATCAGATCACCCTAGGGGATCTTGTCTCCTTTAATATGTACCTCGGAATGATCGTTTGGCCGATGTTCGCTATTGGAGAGCTTATTAACATCATGCAACGTGGTGGCGCTTCTCTCGAACGTATTGATGAGACGCTAAACTCCAAAGCGGATGTTCAAAGTGCGGCCAATCCGGTTCAAGTTGCAAATCCTACCCGAATTGAACTTAACGATGTGACCTTCCGTTATCCTTCATCGACGATTGACAATCTAAGCAATGTCAGTCTGACCTTAAACCAAGGGCAAACACTAGGTGTAGTCGGTCGTACAGGAAGCGGTAAATCAACGCTCCTCAAACAGCTGCTTCGTGAATATCCGACAGGTAATGGTGAAATTCTCATCTCTGGAGTTCCAATTCAACAGATTTCATTGGATCAGCTACACAGCTGGATGGGTTATGTTCCTCAAGAACAGATCCTGTTCTCCAAATCAGTACGTCAGAATATTCAATTTGGTCTAGACAACGCGGATGACGATACGATCATGAAAGCAATCACAGCTGCTGCCTTCCAAAATGACTTAGGAACATTATCCGATGGTTTAGATACGTTGGTTGGTGAACGTGGAGTATCCTTATCCGGTGGACAAAAACAACGTGTATCCTTATCCAGAGCCTTTATCGCAAATCCAGATGTACTGATTCTGGACGATGCCTTATCCGCTGTTGACGCTCGTACTGAAGCTCAGATCATTGAGAATATTCGCCAAGAGCGTTCGGGAAAGACTACATTGATCTCTACGCACCGCCTCTCTGCTGTTCAACATGCCGACATGATCATCGTACTTGATAACGGACATATCGTTGAACGTGGTACGCATCAAGAACTGCTGGATATGAATGGCTGGTACCGCGAGCAGTATGACCGGCAGCAAGTAGAGAATAATTTATCGAATGATTAAAAGACATACTAGCTATGACTAAGCAAAACTTTTAGGAGGTGTCACCGTTGACAAAGAGTACAGGCAAACGCCTGCTTGAATACGCATTGACCGCAAAAAAAACCTTTATCGCAGCCCTTCTACTCCTCTCCATCGGGGTAGCGGCTGAACTAGCAGGTCCATTTATTGCCAAAAGCATGATTGACAATCATATGTTGGCCATCGAAAAGCCTTATTTTAGTACTACCTCACCAGATGAGGCGGTTCAGTATAACAACGCTTATTACAAACGCGGAGACCGTTTTGAACCCGGGGAAGCTAAGGGTCAAGAAATTCGCATTCTTCAATCGGGACGAAGCTTCTACTTTATCAATGAAGCCGTAACACAGTCCGATGGTGAGAGAAAGTTCAGTAATGGTGAAATGCATATCACGCGCGGCCAGGATGAAGCCATCTATCCTGCGGTTAAACTTTCAGCGGATGAACTGTTTGATTTTTACAAACCTGAGCTTCCTGGTATTTATCAGCTGGTCGGTTTGTACGCTATCTTCCTGGTCATCTCGATCTTTGCCGAATTCGGTAAAACCTATTGGCTGCAATCTTCGGCGAATCAGGTAATCCGAAAACTACGAACAGATGTGTATGCGCATATCCAGCGACTTCCGGTTTACTTTTTTGACAACTTGCCAGCAGGTAAGGTAGTGTCACGTGTAACTAATGATACCGAGGCGATTAAGGATCTATTTATTGCCGTTCTCTCTAATTTCAGTACTGGTATTATTAATATTACTGGTGTATACATCGCCTTGTTCTTGCTCGATGTTCGGCTAGGTCTGATCAGCTTGTTCATCATCCCGATTCTTATTCTTTGGATCGTGCTCTACCGCAAAATCGCTACAAAATACAATACGATCATTCGCTCACGTCTGAGTGAGATCAACGCTATCATTAATGAATCGATTCAAGGAATGTCCATTGTTCGTATATTCCGCCGTCAGAAGCAGCTTGGTGAAGAATTTGAGCATCTGAACGATGACTATTTGAAATATCAGAATAAAATGCTGAATCTGAATGCCTTTACCTCCCACAACCTGGTGAACTCTCTACGCAGTCTCTCTTTTGTGATGGTGCTTTGGTATTTCGGACATGGCAGTATTACGGGTTCTACATTTGTATCTTTAGGTGTTCTATACGCCTTCGTCGATGTGCTTGGACGTTTGTTCCAACCGATTACAGGTATGGTGAATCAGCTTGCAAATCTCGACACTTCTATGGTGTCTGCGGGTCGTGTGTTTACTCTTATGGATGAGCCTGGGGAGAATGTTACCGATGGTTCCATGCCGCGCTATAAAGGAAAAGTGGAGTTTAAGAACGTCTCTTTTGCTTATAAAAAAGACTTCGTCCTTCGCGATATTTCCTTTGAAGCACGTCCAGGCGAAACTGTTGCTCTAGTAGGTCACACCGGTTCCGGAAAAAGCTCGATAATTAACTTATTATTCCGGTTCTATGATCCACAGAAAGGTGAAATCACGATTGATGGCCAGAAGGTTACAGATATTCCGAAGCAATGGCTACGCAATCACATGGGGATTGTTCTTCAAGACCCTTACCTCTTCACTGGTACTATTGCTTCCAATGTCAGCCTGGGGGATGAACGAATCTCACGCGAACGGGTTGAACGGGCTTTACGGGAAGTCGGAGCAGATAAATTGCTGGCCCACCTTCCTCAAGGTTTTGATGAACCGGTTATTGAAAAGGGGAGCACCCTTTCTGCAGGTCAGCGGCAATTGATTTCGTTTGCCAGAGCGCTCTCCTTCGACCCAGCTATTCTGATTCTTGATGAAGCTACCTCAAATATCGACACGGAGACAGAAAGCGTCATTCAAGATGCATTAGAAGTCCTCAAAAAAGGACGCACCACATTCATCATCGCACACCGTCTTTCCACGATTCGCAGTGCAGATCAGATTCTTGTTCTGCATCATGGTGAGATTGTAGAGCGCGGTAGCCACGATGAGCTGATGGCACTCGGCGGTAGATACTTCCGGATGTACCAGCTACAAGTAGGTGCTGGTTCTAACAGCATAGATAATAACAATGGTGCACCCTCCCGACCTTCGTTAGGCAGCTTGCAACCATCGTTAGAGAAGATGTAATCGATCCCCTGAGTCACATTCAGTGATTCAGGGTTTTTCTATACTTGATATTAGAACGTTTGTTCTGTAGAATGAAAAATAATACATATAGGTGAAGGAGGCATTTGATGCGTACATACACTATAACTAAGAAGCAAGCCCGACTTTTTCTCCTGGCTCACCAAAAGTTAACTAGGAGCGCTCTCCCTGCAGGTAAACTTAGTATTTATGATTATGTTCGTCACGTAGGCTGTATCCAATATGATCCGCTTAACATCGCAGGCCATAACCATGAGCTTGTCCTCCAAGCACGAGTTCCCGGTTTCACACCTGAGCAAGCCCAAGAGCTACTATATCAAGACCGACTTCTAATAGATGGCTGGGACAAGAACATGTCCATTTATTGTACAGAGGACTGGCCTTATTTTAAACGCAGAAGAGAGGCATCAGCCACACACCATCGGGCCAATGAGCCAGTAATGGCTACAGTAGAACAGGTTCGTGAAGAGCTATTAAAGCGCGGTCCCCTCTCCTCTCTGGATCTAGATGGTAAGGATAAGGTGGATTGGGCTTGGGCTCCGGCTAGATTAACCCGGGCCGCTTTGGAAAGTATGTACTTTTGGGGGGAAGTAGTCGTTCATCATCGTGTTCATACCCGTCGGTATTACGATTTCACTGAACGCCTGCTTCCTCATAATCTTTTAAACACTGAAGACCCTAACCCTACTGATGAACAATTTCATGATTGGTATGTGCTGCGTAGAATAGGTAGCATCGGACTTTTATGGAATAAATCTGGCGATGGATGGCTTGGAATTTCTGGTCTAAAGAGCAAGGAACGTACTGAAGCGATTCAAAGACTGTTAATGACGGACAGTCTCAGGGAAGTTCTAGTGGAGGGTATTAAGCTTCCACTCTACATCCGTAGCATGGACGCTCTAACTTTAGAAGCTGTAATACAGCAGGAGTCTGAAGATGCTGAGAGTCATTCAAGTTATTCGTTTGCGGCTGTCTTAGCTCCACTCGATAACTTGATATGGGATCGAGAGCTGATCCGACAATTATTTGGATTTCATTACCGTTGGGAAGTCTATAAACCAGCCTTGGAACGGGAGTATGGTTATTATGTACTGCCTATATTATATAATGATCGTTTTATTGCGAGATTTGAACCAGTGATGAATAAGAAGAGCCAAACATTGAACATTATGAATTGGTGGTGGGAACCGGGTGAACACCTAACGCCAGAGATGCTTCCGGCATTAGGCGAAGCTCTATCTGCACTGTCACGCTGCGTTAGAGCTTCTAAGATTCATTTTAGACCGGAGGTTGTTGAGGAGTGCGGATTAGAAGGGTTATTAGTGTAAAGTCTCCTCTTCTAACCCCAGTTTCGTGAACATTTCTGTACAATAGCCTTGTAATTTGATCTCTAGCCTTCTTGCTTTATTTTTGAATCGTTTTAACTCCTCAATCATTTTCGCCCTTCCAGCGGGGGTGAACGTTTCTTGTATCCGTTCCTTGAAATAATCATGAACGATATGGTTACGCTGCTTCCACACTTCTTCTAGCTGAGCGGTTTCTTGCTCTGAGAAAGGAAAGTGATGCTGGATTTCTTTGATGAGTTGACCGAGTGAATTGCTGAGTTTTCGCTGATACAAATCAGTCAGATCTGCTTCAGTGGGCGTCTTCCCTTGTGATAATTTGGTGAGCAATAACAAATTGGTCAACTGCTGTTCTAGAGCTTGACCATAATAAACTGCTAATCCAAAATACGCAAATAACTCCTTGGATTGTTCACTCTCTGGTACTTGTGTATGCTTCATCTTTCCCCTCCACTTCTGTTCGGCCTGCCAGAGCTATAATAAACTGATATCATCCAGGTGATTCGGAGAAGTTTATGTTCGCTTCATATCTACTGTTAATTCTCCAGTTCCCTACATATTTCCTCTTCTAGAAACGAAATTTAATCTAGCCTTGTGCTAAAAAGAAAAACAGACCATGCTGTACATTCACAGCAATGGTCTGGTCATTTGCTTATTATATTGTTAGGTTGGGTATACAACCTTACGCGTATACTTCAACCGCATCGCTAATCAAACGGCACGCCTCAGCACATCTACGGCAGGCATCAATACATTCCTGACAATGTGTATGTATATGCTTACTGCTTTCATCTGCACAGGCTTCACAAATTTCGGCACACAGACGGAGAATTCCGGCTACAAACGGACTTTGGCGAGTCATCGCTTGTACGGCATATGAACAAATATCCGCACATTCACGATCTAGCCGCATGCTTTCACGCAGAGAAGCAAGATCATATTCTTTTAGGCTTGAGACATAGCTATAATTACAGGCATTCATACTTTCTAAACAAGCGTCAATGCACTCCTGATATTGAATTCGGGTCATAGCCTTAAACCTCCTGTATTTTTATAGGGTATGCGATACTATTAACCTACAAGATTAGGAATGAACCATTACAACTTCTGACAAGGAGATCTGATTATAGACTTCTCTTAACTATACTAGGACGAACGAAGGTACGTCCCTCCATCTCCAGTAACCTAGTGCGCAGTTCATTTGATGAGAAATGTTCGCCGATAAATACGGCAACGTCAGGCACTTCGCCTTGTGGTGTGATTTTCATAAAATCAGCTTCACGATAGGCATATTGGAAAAGAAACCGGCTGGAGGTGTCATTAAAGGTCACAATACCTTTAGCTCTATAAACATCTCGCGACAATTCCTTAACGAACTGTTCGAATTCTTCACTGTTTACTGGACGTTTAAAATAATGTGTGTACGCCATCACATGATCGTGGCTAGTATGTGTGCCACCAGTAGTGTGTTCATCTTCATCATGCATGAAGCTTTCGCTTGCGTCCTCAACCTCTTCCAGCTGTTTATCCGTAAGAACTCCACCTGCATCACGCAGAAGTTCCTCCGGTTCCACCTCACAACGCACAGTTGGCAGAATGGGTGCATAAGCGTTCCATTTCCGCAGTACAGCGTTAACCTCTTCCGCCTCTTCAGCGGTTACACGGTCAATTTTATTCAATAGCAAGACAGAAGCGCAGCGAATCTGCTCCTGCATCAAACGATAAGTTGCCCCCTGCTGTGCGCGATACAGTTCAAGAAGATGCGCGGCGTCAACGACGGTGATCAAGCTTTTCAGTTCTACTTTTTGATACAACGAAATCTCGGTTACGCCATCTACAATTTCCAGCGGATTGGCAGCGCCTGTTGCCTCGATCACTACGACATCCGGAGTCTCCTTCTTGATCAGTGTTGCGAGTTCTGTACTAAGATCACTTCGGATAGAACAGCAAATACATCCACCAAGTAGTTCAGCCATAGGGACAGTTTGCTCAACAAGCAATCCATCCAGATTCACTTCCCCAAGCTCATTCATCACTACAGCCGGGCGTAAACCCTGATTTTTCCAATGATCTAGGAGACGCTGCAGCAATGTTGTTTTGCCGCTTCCCAGAAATCCTGACAATATATACACAGGTACGACCTGTTCCATGTTTCATCGCTCCCCAGCAAATTACGGTTATGTGTAGCGAGTGTACTACATGCACGCGAAGCACGCAAGCGGCACCCATAATTCCAGCTGCATTCTGTGAATATAAGACAGCTTGTCTTTACTTCAGCCATACCCTATCATGATAACATCTATAATTTAGGAGTTGAGCCATTTGTCATCTGTTGAAGAACATCGGAAAGAAGCGCCTCAGACCGTTTCCTGCTATATCATTACTGTCTCGGACACTAGAACTATTGAAACAGATACCGGAGGCGCTTTGATTAAATCTTTGCTCGAAGAAGCCGGGTATGAAGTAATAGGCAGCACCATTATTAAAGATAATTATCAGGATATTCGTGAGCTATTGTATAAATGTGTCGACCATGCCGGAATAGAAGCTGTACTCCTGACTGGTGGAACAGGGATTTCCCCACGGGATACAACCTATGAAGCTGTTGCCTCTTTGCTAGATAAAACATTACCTGGCTTCGGTGAGATTTTTCGAATGTTAAGCTTCACTGAGGACATCGGTTCGGCCGCTATTCTGAGTCGAGCCATCGCCGGCACCATGGGAAAGACCGCTATTTTTTCTATGCCGGGCTCTATTGGAGCTGTAAAACTGGCTATGGAACGGTTAATTATCCCGGAACTTCGCCATGTTATGCGTGAAATTTACAAGCGTTAAGCAAAAACCCATTTTTAAACACAATAGACAAACAACCAAGCAGGCTTTTGTTCTGTGCGTATAATACGGTAAGTCCACACACAAAAGGAGCTGAAGGAAATGTCTGATTGTCCAAAATGCCCGGCCCAAACTGTTACAGACCCACCTAAAGTGGTTTATCAAGATCACTTCCACCCACAAGTAGTAAATGTGATTCATCCTATTGAAATCATAAGACGTCATCACTGTGTACCCGTTCCTCGCCATTGCTACACCTATTCTGTTAAAGATGTATTTGTTGATAACTCCATGATGCCTAGAGGTGGAAGATAACTCTACTTCACAATGCTATTAAAAGTCCCCTATAAATGAGAGACAGACTCGTGCTAAATGCATTGGGTCTTCTCTCGCTTTTTTCTGCAGAAAATATTTGACTGCTTGTGTATTCTATTTTCATAGATTCGCTGCTCTGTATATTTAGATTATAATCCCTGAGGCTACCGGACCCAGTTGACATTATTCGCTAGTTTTCAGCCTTTTTAGAAGAGTTTCGGACTTCAGAGTCCCAATTCCTTCGAAGAGGGCTCTTAAGACTTAGTTTAGTGATTAACCTCCATTTGTATATGATCAAGGGATTTGTGGGTTATTTATTTTCAACCGATCAAACTCAAAAATCTTCCGTAAATAGTATGGACTTGTCGTATTTTCTCTTTCAAAAACACCCATGTATCCAACCTCATTAAAAATAACGTATTCCAGTGTAACTAGCTGATCTGGGCGATTAGATTGCCAATAATAATGTAATTCTAAAGGTGCCTCATACCATAACCAATCTAAATCTTTTAGAGCTACATTTCTATGCTGGAGAACCCATATTCTGAAGGCTACATGAGGATCGTCTACAGATATTTCTGACTTTGGATTTTTATCTTTTAATTGATTTGCTGACGTCCGAAGTACATCGTTAATATCAGATTCGACGGAAAATTGTGAAATGGATTTAATCTGATTAAATTGCTCAGTATATTTATTAGCCTTCGTTAGCTCATGGATTTCACTCAAACTAATCTTAGGACCATAGAAAATAACACAGACACTAATCAACCCAAAAATAAGTGCTTTTGAAAAAAGAAACTGCTTCTTTTTTTTCATAACAATCAATCCAATGATAAAACCTACAGGAATCAGTAACCCAAAGAAATTGACGTAGAACTCACAAAGTAAAAAAGCCCCAATAATTAACACCCAATCATTTAATCTCAATGTTTTTCGCTGATCCCAATAGGACACTAGTAAAGAAACAATAAAACAAATCCAAAAGATCCAGCTCATTAAAATCACTCTTCCTCTCTCCTACATTCTCCATATAATACCACATCAAATTTGGCACCTAGAGGACTCATGCATGTCTTACGAACCAAAATTGTTACTCAGTCCTTAAAAAAGAATCCGGATAATTAGCTACATATTGAATCATGTCCTCAGAGATCTTCCATCTAAAGAAGGACGCTTTGTGAATTCTGTTCATAAGAATTTCCGATCTTCCGAACCCTTGCCCCCCTAAATCTCCTGTACAGCATCCGCATACGCAGTATTAGCGATAATAGAAACGGAAAACTTGCCTTCATGAACTACCAGCCTCCCGTCCAAAAACGCGGCGATTGCGTGTGCGCTACTCCGGTCAGCCAGTTGTTATTTTGATATAAAATATATCCAATCCAATTAACCCCATCTATATTTTGACGTATTTTATGTCAATGACAAATCTGTTCTATAAAGTTAAATACAAAATAACCCGACAGACTAATCTGCCGGGTTATGAATCAATATATTTTACAAATCAGGATGCTCATGTTTCGCTTTCAGACGATTCCAGCGACGCTCCACTTCTGCCTCGAAGCTGCGTAAAGCCGGCTCATTCTCAGGCTTCAGTAAATGACGGGTTTTGCCCATTGTCTTCAACCAAGCGGAGAGCTCAACACGTTTGCCCTTATCCTCTGGATTGTACGTAATATTCGTAGAACCGTGCTCCACTTCATATAGAGGGAAGAAGCAAGATTCAACAGCCAGCGAGACGATATTGGTACCCTCTTTATCCTCAGACATCCAGTTCAGTGGGCATGCGATCAGGATTTTACCGTACACAAGTCCTTCGTTCTGAGCGTACCATTGTGCTTTTGCCGCTTTCTTCACAAGATCCTGCGGGTAAGCTTCGGAACCTGTGAAGACATATGGAATATTAGTAGCTGCCATGATTTGCGCAGTATCCTTATGCTGTGTAACTTTACCTTGCTGATTCTTGCCAATGCTGGATGTAGATGTACGGTGACCCAGTGGTGTGGAATAGGACTGCTGAGCACCTGTGTTCATGTAACCTTCGTTATCGTACTCTACGATAATCATTTTGTGACCGCGTAGTGCAGCCCCAATTGCAGGTCCCATTCCGATGTCCATTCCGCCATCACCAGTTACCATTACAAATGTGAAGTCGTCTTGAAGCCCAAGTCCGTCCAATTCACCACGGCGTTTGCGTTCCCAGAACATTTCTACGACACCGGATAAGGTAGCAGCACCATTTTGGAACAGGTTATGAATAAACGTTGATTTATGAGAAGAATATGGATAGCCCGTAGTTGTTACCATCGCACAACCCGTGTGATAAAGCGCTACGATATCCCCTTCGATGCCTTTGAAGAACGTCTCCAGTCCCGAGAAAATTCCACAGCCTGGACAAGCGCCATGACCTGGAGCAAGCCTTTTAGGTTTCTTCGTCAAGCTGCGCAGTGGGGGTATCCGCACACTTAATTTCCCTGTTGCTTCATCCTGTTTAACCGTAATTAATCCTGTCTTCAGCGAATCAAAGTCCATCGGCTTCAATAGACGCTGTGGCGCTTTGTCCGGTGCACCTGGATTGTGACCATAGTAGTCAAATGGAACTTCAACACGGTCTGCAGCAACGGCGTTGAGTGCTAATTGGAAGAATGCATGACCATCTTCTGCGTAGAAGTCCTTACCGCCCAACCCGTAAATACGGCTAATTACCTTTGTAGTAGTGTTACCATAGGTGAACAAGGCTGCCTTGATCTCATTTACCATATTACCGCCGTGACCACCAACCGAATCCGCACGGTCGCCTACGGTGATTGCCTTAACATTTTTCAGCGCTTCAGCGATTTGCTTCTGCGGGAAAGGACGAATCATATTCGGCGAAATTGCACCTGCTTTGATCCCTTGTAAACGAAGCTGATCCACAACATCTTTAATGATTTCTGACGCAGAGTTCATCAAGAATACGGCTACTTCCGCATCTTCCATCCGATACTCTTCGATCATTGGATAGTGGCGTCCAGTCAATTCAGCGAATTCCTTAGCAATTTCTTCGAAGACTTCACCCGCATTATACATCGCTACCGACTGCTGATAACGGTTGTTGATATAATCAGGTTCGTTCATGTAAGGACCTACAGTAACTGGATTATTGCGGTCTAGTGTATCTGTGAAGCCTACCGGTGGTTGTGGGCCAACGAATTTATGAACATCCTCACGGTGAGTAAATGCCTGTACGCGACGTTTCTGGTGAGAAGTAAAGTACCCATCTGATGCTACCATTACTGGAAGACGCACTTTGGCGTGCTCAGCAAGCTTAAGTGCCATCAGATTCATATCATAAACGGATTGTGGATCACGGCACATCAGAATCGGCCAGCCCGTATTTAGCGCAAAATACAAATCAGAATGGTCACCATGAATATTAAGCGGACCAGAAATCGAGCGGCAGATCAAATTCATTACCATAGGCATCCGTGTACCAGCTTGTACCGGCAATTGCTCTAGCATGAACATATAACCTTGAGCACTGGTAGCATTAAATACACGTCCACCAGCCGTCGAAGCCCCATAACAGATTCCTGCAGAACTGTGTTCGCCATCTGATGGAATAAGCATAATATCATGCTGACCGTTCGCTTTCATGGTATCAAGAAATTGAGCGACTTCTGTCGATGGGGAGATCGGAAAATAACCCATGACATGATAATTTATTTGATGGGCAGCATAAGCCGCCATTTCATTGCCGGATTCATATAGGAATTTCTGCTCTACCTTCGTAGAGCTTACTTCTTTTTCATAATCAATAGCCACATGTGTTCCACCTTTCCTCCGTTAATTAAGCCTCAGTAACAAGATCAAAAATATGCCGGACCGTATGGCTCTCAGCGTAGTCATCTTCCTCGCGTTCGCCAGACAAAGCCGTTGTAGGACAAGCTTCTACGCATTTTAAACAGCCTTTGCAATATTGATAATCAATCCCTTGAAGGAACATTTGCGGACGTCCCTTCTTATCAGGCTGCTCATCCCAAACAAAACATAAATCAGGACATACCGTATCGCACTGCGCACAATGAATACAATCCTCTAATTTGAAATGAGGCAATAAACCGGATCTTGAAATGCTTAGATTCTTTAAAAAGCTGCTGCCAGGATTCGTAATGGTACCGCCAATAGGCTGAGTTTCATAACCTAAGGCCGAAATATCGGACCGAACGAACTCAGGCATAATCGCACCTTCAGGCAAAGGGAAATGCATGAAAGTAACTTCATTAAATCCACGTTCGAAAGTAGTTAGTGCGGATTGAACAGCCTGCGGATATTTTTTTCCAAGTGATTTCTCGATAACACCCTTCATAATTTCAGGATCCAAGAAATCGCACATCCGGAACAATGCGCCTAACATTGCCATGTTTACGCGGTTCTTCTCATCTAATGCGATCGATGTAGCATCAACAACAGCTATAGTTCCTGCCATCATGTGCAGGGAGGACTTCAATTCTTCTGGCGACTTAGCCGAGTTCACTAGCACCGTGCTATGATCATAAATTCCACTAGTCACGTTGACGGTCTTTGCCAACGCTTCATGGAATATACCCACGACGTGAGGTCGTTCTACCGGTGAAGTGTCACGAATAGGTGTGTTCAAATCACAAAAACGGATATGTGCCTTTACCGCTGATCCCTTTTTCTCAGAACCATAGGATGAAAAGCTCACTCCATTCATTCCAGCACCGACAACGCCTGCTTCTGCAAGCATTTTACCAGCTAAGTTCGCGCCTAGCCCTCCAATTGATTCCAGACGAATCTCAAAAAATCCGAGTTCGTTCACTTTTGGTAACTGTACCACCGACATAGCCCCTTTCAGAATGTCATCAGTATAATATCCTTATGACTTTTTCAAAGATTGTAACTTCATTTAGCAAGTCGCGAAGTGACAAATCTTGCATTTTCCATGTGTTACCTAAGCTTATTTAGCTACTCTTATTTAGCAATAAAATTAAAAATTAAGATGTTAAATTCATCACATTCTGCATGATAAATATCACACTCCAGTGAAAAGTCGCGTCTCTTCATAAAAATGTGTGTTATTTTTACTTTTCAACTAGTCCGTTTCAGGATAAACTGATGCTTGGTGTAATTTTTCGAAGAAAGCTTAGGAGGCATTAATTGTGAAGTCAAACGAAGCATCATTACAGAAGAAATTGCTTCCTCGGCATATCAGCTTTATGGCGATGGGCGGAGTAATCGGTACGGGGATTTTTAAAGGAAGTTCTGAGACCATAAGCATTGCCGGACCTGCGGTTATTCTTACTTATGTATTAGCAGGCCTGCTACTCTTAGTGGTCATGGGGGCAATAGCCGAAATGGCTACGGTGTACCCGAATAGGAATATGAAGGACTTCATACGTGAGGCTTTTGGAGAACGACTCTCCTTTATCGTGGGCTGGTTATATTGCTTCATGTGGTTGACCGTTTGTGTGATTGAAGTGCTGGCAGCAGGCAGCTTCTTGCAATACTGGTTACCGGATGTTCCTTTATGGCTGCTCAGTCTTGCAAGTGGCGCTTTAATTATCGGCATCAACATGATGAGTGTAGGTGGTTATGGAGAAACGGAGTTTTGGTTAGCCGGGATCAAAATCGCAATGATCATCATCTTCATTATCTTAGGAAGCTCATTAATTTTTGGACTGTTGCCTATGGCTGAGGCTACGCCTTACTTACACAACTTTACAGACTATGGTGGATTTCTCCCGAGAGGCTGGGCACCCATTTTCTCTGCCCTTCTTGTCGTCATGTTCTCCTACGGTGGGTCAGAGTTGATTGGGTTAACCTTGACGGAGACACAGGATGCAGAGAAGGTCTTACCTAAGGTTGTCAAAAGCTTCATTCTGCGCGTTATTCTGTTCTATACCTTACCAATCCTAATCATCTGTGGATTAATACCCTGGAATCAACTGAATGAGCATACAAGCCCGTTTGTTCAGGTATTAGCCGCAACAGGACTTAAGGGTGCCGATCACATCATGAACTTTATTCTGATTACAGCGGTGCTCTCAGCTGCCAATTCTGGTATTTATGGCGCCACTCGGATGCTGCACTCTATGGCGTCACAGGGCGAAGCACCACGCAGCTTGGCAAAAACCTCTGCAAAAGGTGTACCCATCAACAGTCTGAAGCTCTGTGCCGTTGTTCTTGTTATTGGTTCCTTGTTAGCGTACTTCGCCCAGGATGGATTGTTCCGTTTGCTAATGGCTGTTCCAGGCTTTGTGGTTATTCTCGTATGGATCAGCATTTGTATGTCACAACTTAAACTGAGAAAATCTTATCCGAAAGAACCAACCTTTAAGGTATGGGGATTCCCTTATATAACCGTTGTTACACTTGTTTGTTTAACTGTTATCGCGGTTTCTTTTCTCTTCGATGTTCAGAATCGTATCAGTATAGGAACATGCCTAGCAGTTCTGTTGATGCTTACGATTTGGTCGTTCGTAAAATTCAAGAAAAAGAATTAAAGTTCTAGCTCGGATCGATTTATCAAAAAGAGGTGTATCCCTTGTTCTTCACATTAGCGAAGAGAGGGACACGCCTCTTTTTAATGATTGCCACTCAAAACCGATTGTCTTTATCATGGAGATTAATTACTATAGCGGGACGGACGCCGTCACGGGCTACACTGACATTCGCATAGCTGCGAATACTGTAGCTCGGTCCGATAAAAAACGCACGCGAAGGTTTGTTTCCCTGTGTTCGCAGCCACCACCAAGAGCAGCCAACTTCTTCGCCGTCTTTGATTATATAGTTATCTTTATCCGTTTTATCATATACGTATAAGCTGCATCCATCGTGCTTTTTCATTTTAGCAAATTCCGTGCCAAACGTACGCCGTAGGTCTTTTCCGTGTATCTCTGAGAATGCTTTTATCTCATCAACGCTGAGCAAAAAAACTTTGTCCTCTGTATCTGGCGTACCCTCTCCGTTATCTGAGCAACGGGTCGTCTTTATTAATTCCTTCTCGGCAGCATTGAATGCGCTGTTATAGAATTCATCGTTTAGCCACTCGCGCAAATCACAGTCGTGCCAAGTAATATCCACGCAATCACGCCATTTAATATCTGCGCTCTTGCCGTGATACCTCTTGCATTCTAAAATGTACTCGCTCAAAACAAACAGTTCGCTACCTGAGTTATGGAGAACACGCCATTCAATCGGCAGCTCTTTACCATCCTTCGATTGTGAATACGTGCCGAAAGTAATGATTTCACCCGGCTTAAAGTTCCTGTTCGACGCAAAAGCATGCTTCCCCTTTTCCATTAAGTTCTCCTCCTTATTTACTCCCGAAAAAACAAAAAACGCGGGTACATCACTCTCCCGCGTTAACACTGTTGACAGAATTAATCCTGCAAAATCTACTCTATATCCGGTCGTATATGCTCAGCGATTAGCTGCTGCTTGCTAGTCCAGACCTTTTCACTCAAATTCACCCGATATACTTCGGGATTCAGCTTACGTTGATACTCCGGCCAGAATAGGTCCTTTTGCTCCCGATGATAACGGCGAACCTCATTCAAATCCGGCAAAGTATACACTTGAAATCCGTTAACGTATATCGGTTCTAGCATAGGCAATGCCTCGTAACGCTCGACATACTTATGCATGTATGGATGGAGCGGATTAAACAGCTTCAACCGCGCACCGTTACGTGGAGCTTCCTCTTCAGGAAAGCAGATATAATCCGCAAGCGCTTTGCCATTTTTACCGATAATCCGGAATACGTCCTTCTTGCCAGGCGTGGATACTTTTTCAGGATTGGAAGAAATCTTGATCGTCGGGATCATTTCTCCAGTAGCGGACTCAATTTCCACCAGCTTATAGACGCCACCCAGAGAGGGTTGGTCAGAGGCGGTGATCAGTTGTGTACCCACACCCCAAGTATCAATTGCTGCGCCTTGCAGCTTTAGATCCATGATCGTGTTCTCATCCAAATCATTGGAAGCAACTATCTTCACATAATCCAGGCCAGCATCATCCAACATCTTACGCGCTTGACGGGATAAATAAGCCAAGTCACCGCTATCCAAACGGATACCGACCATTTTTTTACCTTGTGCCTCAAGCTTCTTAGCTGTATTGATTGCATTAGGCACCCCACTACGGAGTGTATCGAAGGTGTCGACCAATAGCGTAACTTCGTCCGGCATCACCTTAGCATAGGCATCAAAAGCCTCCTGCTCGCTGCCAAAGCTCTGAACCCAGGAATGTGCATGTGTTCCCTTGGTCGGAATACTAAACATTTTGCCTGCCAGCATGTTGGAAGTAGCATCAAAGCCGCCAATATAGGCCGCTCTAGCCCCCCACACCGCTGCATCAGCTTCTTGCGCACGCCGGGTACCGAACTCCAGCAAGATGTCATTCGGAGCCACCTGCTTAATTCGTGAAGCCTTAGTAGCAATCAACGTCTGATAGTTCATGAAGTTCAGAATGGCTGTCTCCACCAGCTGAGCCTCCATAATGGTCCCTTCCACACGGATTAATGGCTCATCTGGAAAAATCAACGCGCCTTCTTTCATCGAATGAACGGTTCCCTGAAAATGAAACTGCAACAGTTCCTCCAAAAAAGCGGGAGCATAGTTCTCTTCTTGCTCAGACAAATAACGGATATCATCTTCGGTAAACCGCAAGCCGCCGATATAACCAACAATACGTTCTAAACCTGCGAACACAGCATAGCCGTTACCGAAAGGTAGCTTACGGAAATAAGCCTCAAATACAGCCTTCCGTTTATGAGTTCCATTCACCCAGTGAGCGTACATCATATTGATCTGATATTTATCCGTATGTAGCGCAAGTTCTCTTCTCAAGTCCTCATCTCCTAATATCTACGCTGCTATATGTGTATGTTCTGTTCTAGTATTATGCCTTAACAACGTCTGCTCCTAAACTTCCCCGGAAATGTTCTAACGCCCAAGTATGTCCATTTGGATTAAAGCTAGCAACTGCATCCTCATGCACAATAATTGCAAAACCTTTGTTATATGCATCCACTGCTGTGTGCAGTACACAAATATCGGTGCAGACCCCAATTAAATGAAGTTCAGTAATTCCACGCTCCCGCAGCTTGATTTCCAGATCAGTTCCACTAAAAGCGCTATAACGCGTTTTGTCCATCCAATAGATGGAATCGCGGTTGTGCTCATACACAGATTTCAAACTTCCGAACAACTCACGTCCTTCACTCCCTCGTATATTATGAGGAGGAAAAAGTTTGCTCTCCGGGTGGTAAGGGTCATTCTCTTCATGTAAATCCACGGCCATAACGACATAATCGCCACTTTGGACAAACTCCGACGTTAATTGGCTGATTCTAGGCTCGATATCTACGGCTGGCTGGCCAACCGGCAGATTTCCGTTAACAAAATCATTCGTAAAGTCGATCACTATTAGTGCTCTCATGAGATTAATCCCCTCTCCTGATTTAAGCCACTACGTGTAGATGGATAACAAAGGCTCATGATCTGTGAACATATAGAGCTGAGCGGGACGCTGGGAGTATTGATTTGAACTAAGCGCATTTCCCTCTTCATCTCTCACTTCTTTTAATATACCCTGACGACTACGTGTTGAAGTGATTTTACGAATAAAATTCGGTTCCTTAAATTCCGGCACTACCGTTTGAATGACTTGATAGAGCTCACTAAGGGTAAAATGTCTAGGTAAAAACTGTCTTGCGATCGTAGTCTGAAGCATTTGTTGTTGAATACGCAAATATGCATCCTTGATAATATCATGGTGGTCAAAAGCGAGCTCCAGCTCTTCAAGTGCTTCCTGCAATGTAAATAAACCTACCTCACCAGCATCATCCGAAGCTTGTCTTTGCTCCAACATCCATTCTTCTACAAGGGCAAAAAAAGCATGACTGATAATCCATCCGCGAGGGTCTCGGCCTGGTGTACTGTAAACGCCCAGATATTCCAAATGACCACCATCTACACCAGTCTCTTCTTTGAGTTCACGTGTAGCCGCAGCATAAATGGACTCATCCTCCTGACAGAATCCGCCTGGGAGAGCCCACATTCCAGCACATGGCCATTTCTTTCGTCTAATTAACATTACCTTAAGCTCACGTAAGGGAAGCGTCTTCGTGACCGTCTTACGTTCGCGTTTGGTCAGTGTAAACATTACGATGTCGGCCGGAACTCCGTCCGGTGTACGATATTTTTTGGCGTTATAGGTTTGTTCCCCATTTTCGCTCATATTTGCCCCATCCTTTTCCGAAGCTATAATTTTACTAAATCGTATCTTTAAATGTACCAAACCTTAACTTCTAAAATCAATAACTGGACATAGAAAGATTAGGATTATGTATGGTGTGAAACTTAAAGGGGCGGATCTGCATCCGCCCCCTAAACTGAGTGTGGGTTATCCGCATGTGGTCGGAGGCGCCTCGGTGCCGGCTTCCACATTTATTTTTTCCGAAACGGTATCTCTAATCACGGAAATGACAAGCTGGAGTAGATAATTGATGTCACTCTGGCTCTGCTGAAATTCGTTCACGACTGGAATGCCGTCAATTTCATCCTGCAACACTTCAATTTCACGCTCGATCTTGGCTACCATATCTTTATTTTTAAAGCTTTCGAAGGCAACAATCTCCTTCTGCTTTTTCTTAATCGTTGCAATCAGGCCTTGTACCCGTTCGTGGTTCAGGATTTTTTGCTCAGCCTGCTGAAAATGCTTTACTTCTTCACTTGTCGAGATCAATGTAGCCAGTTCTTTGGCTTTACCCATAATATCCTCGCGTACGATCAAGTCACGGGTATTATAAGTCTTCATTCCATATTTATTCAAACGTTGTTCCTCTGTACTCACAAGCCATCTCCCCATTCGTATGTGATGATTAATGAACAGCAGCAGCTTCTGCCACAATATCCCCTTTGATGTACCATGTTTTGGTATCTGTAATTCTCACTTTTACAAATGTGCCAATAAGCTCCTTCGAACCTTCAAAATGGACCAACTTGTTCGCACGGGAACGGCCAGAAAGGACTTCCGAGTTATTCTTACTCTCGCCTTCTACCAGTACCTCGACGACTTCACCTAGCATACGGTCATTAATGATCCGACTATTCTCTTTAATGAGATCATTAAGTCTTTGCAGACGTTCGCTCTTTACTGACATCGGTACATTGTCCTCCATAGCAGCTGCAGGGGTACCTTCACGAGGTGAATAAATGAACGTATATGCCATATCATACCCAACCTCGCGCACTAGTGAAAGAGTATCTTCGAATTGCTCATCCGTCTCACCAGGGAAACCAACGATAATATCGGTACTTAATACCGCATTAGGCACACTTATCTTGATCTTACGAACTAACTCCAGATAAGCTTCACGAGTATATTTGCGACTCATTTTCTTAAGTACGGCAGTACTTCCCGATTGAACCGGTAGATGGATATGCTCCACCAGGTTGCCGCCTTTGCCGAGTACTTCAATCAATTTATCGTCAAAATCACGTGGATGCGATGTCATGAAGCGGATGCGCGGAATATCAATTAAACGCATATCATCCATTAGGTCACCAAAGGTGTAATCGATGTCTGTAAAATCCTTACCGTATGCGTTTACGTTCTGCCCCAGCAAAGTCACTTCCTTGAATCCTTGACGCGCGAGCTCTCTTACTTCAGCAATAACGTCCTCCGGACGGCGGCTGCGTTCTTTTCCTCGTGTAAAAGGTACGATACAGTACGTACAGAACTTATCACAGCCATACATAATGTTTACCCAAGCCCGCATGCCTTCACGTTTTTTCGGTAAGTTCTCAATAATATCGCCCTCTTTAGACCATACCTCCACCACAAGCTCTTTACTGAATACAGCTTCTTTAATGAGGTGTGGCAGACGGTGAATATTATGCGTACCAAAGATCATATCCACGAATCCATGCTTAGACATAATTCGATTAACTACGCCTTCCTCCTGCGACATGCAGCCACACACGCCCAGCAAAAGACCTGGCTTCTCAATCTTCAAGTTCTTAAGGTGACCAAGCTCTCCAAACACCTTATCCTCGGCATTCTCGCGAATCGCACAAGTATTGAGCAGAATGAGATCCGCATGATTCCGATCATCGACGCTTTTGTAGCCCATCTGTTCCAACAGGCCCTTCATCGTTTCCGTGTCATGCTCATTCATTTGGCAGCCATAAGTCGTAATATGATAATATTTGTCTACTCCGAAATTCTGCATCTCTTCAGGAATCTCGAAATCATAATGCACTTCTATTTCTTCCTTGCCACGCCGTTTTCCTTCTTTATAATCAGGCTGGCTATTAATTTGAACGTTTCTTCCTTTAATCCGATAAGTAATCTTACCTTCTTCTTCACTAATTACCTTCGCATCGCTAAAATCAAAATATCTAGAATAATCTTTCGAACCCTTGCCGGATTTTAAGTCCGGTGAGTTATGGTTCCCCTTAGTCATGCTGTTTTCACGTCCTCTATCTAAAATGTAGCTTATTGATGTTTTAACCTAATATAAAATTATAGCACATTCTATAACATTACATCCATCTTAGATGTCAATCCCAATATGCACTGATTTAGGTTTATCAAGCAAAAACTTAACTTGCGTATTTTTTTAAAAAATCAGGTCTATTTTACCACAGCGTGAGAGCAGAACATACTCTAAAAGAAAATTTTAATAGGTCATGATAATAGCTCTTCTAAAGACTTCCATAAAAAAATACCCTGCCGACGAGCGACAGGGCCAAATTATATTGTATAAAGGGGGGTATGATATTTATATACGCCACAAAAACTGTAATGAATCACAGTTCTTGTCTGAATAACACTTTTTATGAAACTTGTAATAGGACGACTCTTGTTATATTCCTTTTGTACCAAGTTTCTTTGCTAATTCAGTAAGATCCTGTCCTTTTAGTGCACCTTCTACTAACTGTGGCAGCAGTGCTGGTGTACACGCAAAACAGGGCGTTCCATCGCGAGTCAAAGATCTCGCCACATGCTCATCATAGAAAGGTTTGCCTTCATCAGATAAAGCCAGCAAGCACATCGTTCTAACTCCAGATTCCTTCAAATGACGCATACGACGGATTAAGCCTGCCTGGTTCCCACCTTCATAAAGATCCGAAATAACGATAAATAATGTCTTTTTCGGTTGATCAATAAACTGTTCGCAATAAGCAACAGACTTTTGTATATCTGTCCCGCCACCTAACTGAATCCCGAATAACATGTCAACAGGATCGTTCGCACATTGCTCTGTCAGATCAACGACCTCTGTATCAAATACAACTACTCGGGTACTTAGCGATGGGATGCTTGCAAAAATAGAACCAACTACTGAAGCCCAAATAATTGATTCTGCCATAGAACCACTCTGATCGATATCCACAATGACTGTCCATTCCTTACTGCGTCTTGCCCGATCATAAAAGTAGAATCTCTCAGGGATAATCTGTTGTCGCTCTGCATCATAATTCTTCAGATTGCGTTTTATCGTCCGTGTCCAGTCTATACCACTAAGTGACGGTAATGGAGAATGCTCTCTGCGATTCAGTGCACCCGTCACCGCCCGACGCAGATCTTCCTCCATACGCTTTACAAGATCATCCACAACCGCCTTCACTAACAGGCGAGCCGTATCTTTTGTCTTCTCAGGAATCTTCCCTTTTAGCGAAAGCAGTGTACCTACTAGCTGTATATCAGGCTTCACTGTTGCCAAAACTTCCGGCTCAAACAATAATTGCTTCCAGCCCTTCCGCTCCATCGCATCATGTTGAATAACCGATACGATATCCTCTGGGAAGAAATTGCGAACATCTCCTAACCATTTTGCCAACCGGGGTGCAGATTTACCTGATCCCGCCCCTCTTTGTCCCGTAGCCGAAGAGTTAGCAGCACCACTATTTACGATATCGCTCGTCTCATCATA
The DNA here is from genome assembly GCF_976954365.1 of Paenibacillus sp. Marseille-Q9583. Lineage (NCBI taxonomy): Bacteria > Bacillati > Bacillota > Bacilli > Caryophanales > Paenibacillaceae > Paenibacillus > Paenibacillus sp. Marseille-Q9583. The sequence goes on along the minus strand of NZ_CDRJTB010000020.1, from coordinate 16,531 downwards.
GATAGCAGCCAGAGCTTGGTCCATAATGAGTTCATCTTCAGACAGGTGAATACTTGTGTTTCCGCTAGAAACCGTCAATTGCTCTTCTGCAGACTGTCCAAGAATAAGGCGCCACCGAGCTACAACACTTGAATCCACGGATGTACTCATCGTCATATATCTCCAAAGTCAAATTCATTCAAATCCTCAATCATCTTCGCTTCGGCCTCCTTCAGCTCACCCGTCAGAATCTCAGCAGCCTGCTCGGTGTTCACACCCCACAATTCCCCTAGAAGTTCGGCAATCATCGTCTTTTCTCTTGGTTCAAAGGTGCTGAACGCACGCCGTAAAAACACTAATGCACGTACAAATTCTTCATCATCTAATGAATTAATATACTCATTCAATTGTTCCCACAGACTTAATCGAGACAACAGTACATATCGATTACGCATAGACATCCCTTCGAACCAGCCTGCTCCAAGTTCTGCGGGTATACCTGGCGACAGGCGCCTCGATACTTCTTCTGAACATTGCTGTGCAGTCATCGCATTACGCTCCAACAAAATAGAACACGCCACTCCAGATAAACGAGGATTGCAGTCATCCCTCTCTGACAAGTGTTTCAGCTCTTGTATCCACAACAGCTCATCTACTTCCTCACTATGCGCAATAGCTGCCTGATTCAGTATGTTCATAGCTTTAAGCATCTCACCTGAAGCCTCATCGTTACACTGGCTCGCATCCAGCAAGAACAGACAGGCTCGTCTGAACAGTTGTTCAAGCAAAAGAATGAGCGGCTTGGTATCGATCCGTCGAACATCGCCATACTGAATCAGAAGAGATAACTCATGAATGGAAGCAGCAATCTGCACCACATCTCGAGTATCAACAGCTAGACGCTGAAGCGTCTGCCGTCCCGCTTCCATCTGGTGTATCATTCCACACTCATAAGCCGTTCGAATAAGTGCTGACGCTTCCGCAATGGTACTGCTGCCATCTAATTTTTGTTGCAATACATAAGCTGAAGCAATCTCAATTGTTTCCCCAAGTAGCGTAGATTCAACGACCTGGATCTCAACCTCAGGAGACCACTTCATTACCCAATGCTCTGCCCACGTTGCGCCAGTCTGACCACTTGCTCTTATGTTCACTAGATCGATCCCAAGTAATCTGAGCCTATGGAAAAGAAAGGAACGATTTAAGTCTAAATAAGCTGCTTCCTCAGAAGATACTCTTCGGTTCTCTCGGAGATCTAGTTCAAGATCATTTGCTACTGGGGTTTTATATTTCTCAAGCTTCAAGCGCTTTAATTGCCGATTCAGATCATCTTGAATCGGCGTCTGACTGATGCCCTCTGCCAGCTCACCAATAGCAGTACCGATATCTGTACGAGCAAGCGCTTCTGCGATCACACTAAGCTCTCCACGCCCCAGTAAGGTCAGCGCAGCATCTCTTAGATCTCTTAACGTCGGAGCACTTCCACCATGAAGGGCAGCTAATGATTCAGCTAAGCGAACGGCTTCGATAATTTCTGCTGTGGAACGGTGTGTCCCCGTATTACGCAAGTATCTGGCTACGGTAGACAGATAATGATTCGGCAAGTCTTCAAGTGAGCCATTCATCATACGTTCCCACATCATTTGATAATAATGAGGAGCGAGGTTACCTGCTCCATAGCCAGACAAAGAAGATAACTTATAGTACGTGTAGGGCATAAGTGTTAGCTTCGAATTTAGAGAAGGAAGAGCATCTATTTCCTCATCTGACATACTAGATGCCAGATCAGCAAGCGCCGCTGCATGGTATGCTCCACATACAACAACGATCTTATTTGGTTGATGGCCAGCAGCGATTGTATCCTGAATCTGACGACGCATATAAGCTTCACGTATCGTATTGTGTGCATATTCTATTACGTTGTTATGTCTCTCATTTTCTTCAGAAATCTGACGCATTTGGGATGAGAAAGAAATAATTGCTTCCTGATATGCACCCTTGTTAGTGTTGTGTTCGAAATTGCGCTCCCAATACATATCATAATCAAGCTCACCAGCCAGCTCGGCTACTCTATCATATAGAGATGCTTCTTCAGGAGCCTTCTCAACTGTATTGTTAACTTCAGATTCCTCGCTCTGTTCAACAGAATCTCTACTTTTGGTTCGTATATCCTGTAACGCGATGACCACTGATGATGGTAAATCTATAAAAGCTGTATAAGCCCCTTGCTGCTCCGCCCATCTCATCGCTTGATATTCGGGGGAATATAGCGCAAGCGGCCATAGGGCTGTACGCACAGGAACTTCCTCCGTAAAAGCTAGAATGGCTATAGGAGGTTTGGTTGTCATGTTGATGACATGGCGAATCTCAGGTGTAGCATCCGATGGACCCTCAATTAACACAGCTGTGGGCTCTATTTCATGAAGGAAGCTCAATAGATGCTGCGCACCACCAGGAGACAAATGCCGCACCCCAAAAATATGCACGCCTGCTCCAGTAGTTTCGCTATCCACTAGTTCATCTCCTTACAAGCCGTATATAACCCCCGCCAATCTGCGCCACGTTTCTTCATAATATTGTCGAGATACTCTCTCCAGACAAGTTGATCCTTATCATCATCTTTCACAATGGCACCTTGCAGCCCTGCGGCCAGATCTTCGTCCGTCAGTTCTCCATTACCGAAGCTTGCAGCCAGCGCCATACTATTCGTTAAGAGCGAGATCGCTTCAGCTGTGGAAATCACGCCTGCCGGAGACTTCACCTTCTCCTTCTTATCCAATGTCATCCCGCTACGCAGCTCACGGAAGATGGTCACGACCTTATGTAAAGCTTCGTCTGCAGGGAGCGCCGCTTGCAAATCGTAGGAAGAGGCAATTTCACGAACTCGTTTCTTCACAATCTCAACTTCAGTATACAAATCCGCAGGGGCTGGAAGGACAATAATATTAAACCGTCTCTTTAAGGCAGTTGACATGTCATTTACACCACGGTCTCTCGTATTAGCTGTTGCAATGATCGAGAAGCCTTTGCGCGCACTCATCTCCTTACCTAGCTCAGGAACGGATATCGTCTTCTCCGATAAGATGGATATCAACGCATCCTGTACCTCAGATGCACAACGAGATATCTCCTCAAAACGTGCAATGCCCCCATCCTCCATTGCTCGCATAATGGGGCTCTTCACTAGCGCTTCCGGCGTAGGGCCTTGTGCAAGCAGCATTGCGTAGTTCCACGAATAGCGCACCTGCTCCTCACTCGTACCCGCAGTACCTTGTACGACAAGTCCTGATTGTCCATAAATAGCAGCTGATAAATTCTCAGATAACCATGACTTTGCTGTACCCGGCTCACCGATTAAAAGTAGTGCACGATCAGTTACCAGCGTGGCTATCGCCATCTCTATTAATCGCTTGTTACCAATGTACTTAGGTGTTATCTCGGTACTCCCTGCTTTACCGCCAACGATAAACTTCAGGACAGATTGGGGCGACATCTGCCATCCTGCTGGAACCTTACCAGTGTCCGCTTTACGAAGCGCTTCCAACTCATGCTCAAACAATTTTTCTGCTGGAAGCCTCATAATATCTTGTAATCGATCTTGACTCATCGTTAGCTACACCTCTTCTATTGGGTTTGATGGTCCTTGCATGAGACGAATGACATATTCAAGTTGTTCTTCTGCAACCTCACTAAATCGAGGTAGAACAGTTATTATTCGACTCGCAAAACTCGCTGGAAGCTGACATAGCTGTTCAAACGTATACGGTTCAATTAATCGACATTCTGTATTTCTATCATCTTCCAAAGCTACTAGGAGAGCTTCTTGCAAGCGTTGTTTACTTATCCCTGTACGTGCTAAGCCCATCAAGAGAATATTGGAAAACCGATGGCGGAATTCAGGATTATCGGTCAATTTACGAAGCAAATACTGCATTGCTTTGGCATGTCCCGGCCTTGCAAAGGCGCTTACCAGTTCGTATTGATCCAACTCTATAAAAGCGTCAAGCCACCGTGAATCCCATTGAATAGCCAGTACCTCGGGCGGCTGCATTTCGACCTTATACATATATTGAATCTGGTCTACAGTTGAATTCCAAACTGCATCATAAGTTCCATGATATCGTTGAACTACAACTTCAGATATGGTGCGTAGCAGTTGCTGCGCCATTGAAGAAGCATGGCTAGTTGAAGATGGCGCATAATGCTTTAGAACTTCAACATATTGTTCATACACACGCTCTGGTGACAAGTAGAGATACGCGTCTTTAAAAACATCATTTACATATCTTCTATTGTTTCTATAGTAGACAAGATCACGCTCAAGTGTCTGTTGTAATATACGTTTCGCTTCGATAGAATCTATCTGTCTAAAATAGGAGTTTGCTTCCTCGATCAATGAATTCCACTTTAGCTGATTCATATATAATGGATACTGCTCGAGAACATTAAAATATAGTTTCTCTAGTTCAGGACTGCGTTTGTAAGATAAAACCCGAAGATACTGGACTACCCTAATCCATAATCCGTCTTTTTTCTTCGTATCGCCCATAATCTCCGAGACAGTTTGAAGCAGTTCTGATAACTCTACAACAAGTCGTTTTGTGAGCTCTTGGGCTTGACACTGTCTCAGTGCAGGAACTACTAGTTCACTATCTTTTCCCGTAAATGCCTCATGCAGCCGGTTCACCGCATTTACCGAGTCGCTCTTAGCCAGCGCATTATAGGCAGCTTCGCGAATCTTTTTCTTCTTATCTGTACTCCAAGCCAGTAATTGGATTTCATATTGTCCCTGACCTGCGAGCAGAGAAATAGCCATGGCTCGAACATCTTCTGATCCTGAATCTGCAGCTTGATAGATCAGATCCTGAACGCTATCACCACCTAATACTGCGATCACGTACAGCTTTCTCGTCTCTACTATTCCTCCAGCAGGATCAAATTGATCGATAAGGATCGGAATAATCTGAGGCCCATAAGCTGGCAGTATCTGCTTCATCACAAGCTCGGCGATCTCAACATATGGATCTTGGAGGGCTGCTAACGCGGGATGAATCATTCGAAGATCTTGAAACAATCCTGTCTCAAAAGCTTCCTTGATAATCTCATATCGTCCTCCCCCGCGAGTCTTTAATGCCGTCTGTACCGCTGACAGCTTACGATATGAGAACTGAGTAGGCAATCTCACCGGATGGACTTCCACCTCAAGCAGTTCACCATCAGGCGAAGTCGCACCCTGTGTATATAGCACCGAGCTAAGCAGCACACTGAGCTCCTGTAGGTTCTGAGCAGAGGAAGATCCCTCGGAATGATCCGGTTCAATGACCGCAACGATTCCCTCTCCTAACCTTTTGAATATGGAAGCACGTTCACCTAACTGTTGAAACTGTGGCAATAGCCGCTTTAAGCGGAAATCCTCAGCAGCGAGCTCACTTCCAGCTATATACAGCCGGTTTACTTCTTGATGAAGCTCTTGTAGTAAAGCTGTACTCATGGATATTCCTCCCAAAGTTTATGTGAAGCTTATACTTTCTTAATTTTTTTAATATAAAAGACGGATCATCTCCATCCCTTTGATAAGGGTTAACGGTTGTGCTTTCAATCGTCCTGTATCGAGTTGATGTTCAAACATAAGCAGCATCGTAGTATCCGATAATTCTTCGAGTGTAAAGTATTGTAACAGTGCAAGTGTATCCTGCTCGAGTGCTACTATTTGGTCTAACGCCAAATGCTGGCCCGATTCGTCCGTAATGACGAACTGATCTTGCTGAGATTTGCTAATCTTATTCACATGCAACAGCAACACAGGATTCTTGTCCGCTAGCGGATTCTTCAACTGATTTTTTATCTGCTTGAAGCTGTCGGAATAAGAATGAACTGCCTTAGAAACGATCCACTCTACATCCTGATTAGTCAGAGGCCGTGTTGACATATTCTCGAAACGAACTCTCCGGTTCCGGTCACCAGGATAACGATAGAAGGAAGGAATAAGTGCAACATCAGTGAAGCTATCTTCTTCATGAATATATTTAGCTGCTTTATAAGGACGATATTGGAGCGTACGATGTATATCACCTGTAGATTTTTCTATCCAGTAGCCGAGGTCTACATATTCCTGTCTGGCTTCATCATCATAGCTGAGGAATGAAAGCTGGATCAGCTCTACATCCGAACTCATCAGACCGTATTCCTTAAGCTCCGTTAGCTGCCAAGCATGACCAAGCCATTCTTCAATCGTAGATTCATGATTCAAAGACATATCCGGATCTTCCAGCTTCATTGTTAAATGAGCGCGCCCTTTCTTAATGAACGCATGAATTCGGGTTAGCTGCTCTATTGCTAATGAATAAGTTTTCTCACGATTGTCAGAAGAAGAGAGCAATAAAGCTAATCGTCTTAATTCAATTTGTGCACCAGTTAAATAATAATTGCCCATCATCTTCACGTGCACCTGAATATCCTTTACACCTTTAGCGTCTATTGTTCCAAGTCCTGCACGTATAAGCGATTGGGTCAATTTCTCCAGTACAGCCAAACCCTCCAGTTGAGCTCCAACTTTTTTCTTAAGTGCGGACTTGTTCACTTTCTTGGGCTTAACAATAGCCCCTTCCGCAGCAAGCTCAGATTTTCGTTCTTCACGCTTACTCATCTTTTCTCGTTTAACAGCAAGATCTTCAGGAATCGTTGCAGATACGAAAGTCTCCTTGCCTACATAGGCGTATAGCAATCCGAGGACATGCTTGCAAGGAATCTGCCTACTTGGACAAGTACAACGCATCACCGGTTTGTCAGAAACAACAAAATCAGCAGAAGGATAATAGTTGCTGCTACCGCTACCACCACATTCACCAAACAGAACCACGCCGTCTTCCGACTGATTCAAATGTACGAATCGTCTCTTCTTAACTAGTCCTTGCCCGTTCTTAATTGCTGCACTGTTCGGTGCTAGAGTATCTATGAAGACTTCTGTGATATCTATCAACCCATATCCTCCTTACCTATTACGCTTTTTAATATCTATGATAATATTAGCGCTTAATGAAAATTATTCTAAAAACAGAGCTGTCCATAACTCGCTGTTCTATCCCTTTAGTATAGAGTTTTTGTCGATTCAGCCGTGAATGGAATGATCTCTTCTATTGCTCCACTTTGAACTTTGGCAGGCCAAGCCGGATCGCTAATTAATGCTCTGCCCACAGCAACCAAATCAAATTCCTCACGGTCCATTCTTTCTATTAATTCATTAATGTTATCTTCTGTCTTCTGAGCTGAGTCTTCTGCAAAAAAATCACTGTGAAGACCGATAGAACCCACCGTAATTGATGGTTTCCCCGTGATTTTCTTGGTCCACCCTGCGAGATTAAGCTCAGATCCCTCAAATTCAGGTTGGCTGAAGCGACGAGTGGAGCAGTGGAAAATATCAACGCCAGCATCGCTAAGTGGAGTAAGGAATCTTTCGAGCTCATCTGCATTTTTTGCCAGCTTCTCATCATAGGCACCCAATTTCCATTGAGAGAAGCGTAGCACGATCGGAAAATCTGGCCCAACCGCTTTACGGCACGCTTCAATAACCTCTACTGCAAATGTAGTTCTACCAACCAAATCGCCACCGTAACGATCGGTACGTTTGTTCGTTCCTTCCCAGAAGAACTGGTCTATCAGATAACCATGTGCACCATGAATCTCGATACCATCAAAACCCACTTTTTTCGCGTTCGCTGCTGCTTGAGCAAATGCTGAGACTAAGCTTTCAACTTCAGCTGTAGTCAGTGGCTCTGTCACAGGTTCTCCTGCTAAATTCAGACCCGAAGGGCCAATTGGAAGGGCTTCAACATTAGGACCTTCCCCTATAGTTCGCGCCATTCCCACATGCCATAATTGAGGTATGATCTTACCTCCAGCTGCGTGAACTTCTTCTACTACCTGCTTCCAGCCCTCTAAAGCTGCTTCTTCATGTATATTGGGAATATTGGCGTGGCTGACTGCCGAAGGATGATTAATAGCTGTACCCTCGGTAACGATCAACCCTACTCCACCTTCTGCCCGTCTACGGTAATATGCGGCAACATTACTTCCTGGTACACCATCCGGTGAGTATACCCGAGTCATCGGCGCCATGACAATTCGGTTTGACAGCGAAAGATTCCCCACTTGAATAGGTGAAAATAATAGCTCAGTGTTCATACATATTACCTCCAATTGATTATTTGATTACTTTAAGTAAGGCTAATTATCTCCCCAGAAGATGGAAAATGCAAATTTTTAAGATCTTTATGTAGGAAAAAATCATAAAAAAACCGGACCCCCGCAAAATCTGCGAATGCCCGGTTTTCATCCCATTACGAACTTCTTAAACCTCAAGAATACCAGCTTTTGGAGTTACTCCGAACGCCTTAGCTAAATCCCACAGTTGCTGATCTGTGATCTTTTGCTTCATTTCTCTTCCACCAATCAGGTTGTAGATCGTAGCAGCCTTTTCTACAGTCTCTACTAGACCAAAGGTTGCATCCATAGTGGAGCCCGTGCCGAATATCCCGTGCTGCGGCCAGATGACTAGGCGGTGATCCTTCATTTTCTTTGCTGTTTCACGGCCGATTTCACTGCTGCCAGGAACAATCCATGGAATGACACTAACGCCATCCGGGAAAACAACAAGGCACTCTGTGCACATTTCCCAAAGCGTCTTCGTAAACTTCAATTCATCCAGATCATGCGTGAAGGTCATCGCGATAACATTCGTAGCATGTGTATGCAGTACGATACGGTGCGTAGGGTCCACCTTCAGTCGCTCAATATGGCTCATGAAATGGGAAGCCAATTCACTAGTAGGTACAGCCCCGTTTCGCAATCCCCATAACACTTCTACGCTTTCACCATTGGCACTAACACGAAGCACACCGAGATTGGCTTCCGGGTCTTTGATCACATTTCTAAAATACTTGCCAGAACCTGTCACGATGAAGTATTTGCCGGCTAATTCTTTTACAGGGAAGGTAAGTTTAATGGTGCGTAGTGGCTCTAGAACGTTAATATATTTAGCAACCTCATTCTCATCCAGCAGATAGCTGACATTACCGCCATTCAGCTCATCCCAGCCAAGCTCCCACATATGACGGGTAATCTCTGACATTTCCTGAATAAATGGAGCCTCACTACTGGCAATATACCCTTTGGATTCTAATACAGATGTACTCATGTCAATCTCTCCTTTGTATATGTCGCTCTCCACATCCACTCTAACACTCTATCTTGCAGACAGGACTTCCTGTTCATAACACTTCACTTTAGCCAGCCATTGCTCCCGAACGGGTGTATCTTGTGATGCACAATAGTAATCCCACACGGCCCCAAACGGATACGATTTGAATTCTTCCGTAAGCGCTAGTCGTGAAGTGTAATCACCTATCCGCTCGATTTGCTTCAATTCTTCCACCGGTTCGAGCATTGCGCGAAGTAACGCCTTAATGGTATTGCGTGTCCCAATCACCCAAGCAGCGATATGATTAATACTGCCATCAAAGAAATCAAGTCCGATATTCGTTCGGGAGAGTAAATCCCCACGTACCAATTCACGGGCGATTTCGAGCAGCTCGTCGTCCATAGTTACAACGTGGTCACTGTCCCAACGGACGGGTCTGCTTACATGCAGCAGCAGCTGCTCACTAAACATAAGAATCGAAGATAGCTTATTTGAGATCATCTCAGTAGGATGGAAATGTCCGGCATCCAAACAGATGGCTTTGCTGCGAGTTAAACCATAGCCCATATAGAACTCATGCGAACCAACCACATAACTCTCAGAACCTATTCCGAACAATTTACTTTCTACAGCATCAATATTATAGAGAGGATCTATTTCCATACTAAAAATCTCATCCAGCGACTCTTTTAACCGCACTCTTGGAGCTAAACGATCGACTGGTGTATCCTTATATCCGTCTGGTACCCAAAAGTTAGTCACGCAAGGTTGACCCAATTCTTTACCAAAATGCTCGGCAATCGTCCGAGAAGCCTTACAATGCTTAATCCAGAAGTTACGAATCTCATCGTCCGAGTGACTTAGCGTAAAACCGTCTGCAGCTTTAGGATGTGAGAAACAAGTAGGGTTAAAATCAAGTCCCAGCCCCTGCTCCTTCGCCCAGTCTACCCAAGATTGGAAATGGCGTGGCTCCAATTCATCTAAATCAACTTTTTCATCTGTATCTGCATAGATCGCATGTAAATTTACTTTGTGCTTGCCTGGAATAAGAGATAATGCCTTTTCTAAATCTTGACGCAGTTGATCTGGCGTGCCAGCTCGACCGGGATAACTTCCTGTTACTGCTATTCCCCCGCTTAGTTCTTTATCTTTAAAAAGAAACCCTTGTACATCATCGCCCTGCCAGCAATGGATGGAAATCTTAATTTGCGCGAGCCGCTCCAGCACTTTCTCCACATCAATCCCGTGGGCTGCGTATAATTTTTTGGCTTCATTATAGCTAGTGATAATACTCTGATCCATGCAATAGTTCCTCCTAAAATCATATAGCGTAAGTTTAATTAGATTTGATGTTGTATTTTGGACAACTGAAGCTCTTTCCAGCGAATTAGAATGTCTTCAAGATGAACGGTCGGGCGTGGTGTGAACGACTTTATTGCAAACGATTCAGCGATAATATCTCTCGCTTCATTAATATCAGTTATGCTTCCCGTGCTAATCATCTGCACCACTATATTACCAAGTGCTGTGGATTCCGTTGGGCCAGCTTTAACTTCTCTGCCTATAACATCAGCAGTCAGTTGGCATAACAGGCTGTTGTTAGCACCACCACCCACAATCTGCAGAACCTCGATTCGGCTTTCTATTAGTTCTTCTAGTTCTTCCAAGTAAGTAAGGTACGATAATGCCAAGCTGTCAAAAATACAGCGAGCCAACTGACCTGGCGTCTCAGGAACAGGCTGCCCGCTCTTTGCGCAGGCATTACGAATCTCTTCTATCATATTTGAAGGATTGAGAAATCTTGGATCATTACAGGAGATCAGGCTCCGGAAGCCTTCTTCTCCATGCGCAAGCTCTGCTAGTTCCGCAAAGCTATAACGATCGTCCATTAGCCTGCGAACCTCTTGGATGAGCCAAAGGCCCATAACATTTTTGAGGAATCTATAGGTTCCGTATGCGCCCCATTCATTGGTGTAATTGGCCTTCATGGCCATCATAGAATTGAGTGGCTGAGTTCGTTCAACACCGAGCAATGACCATGTTCCACTGCTGATATACGCTGAGTCTCTTTGAAGAGGAGCACCCAGCACTGCAGAAGCTGTATCATGCGTGGCTACACAGATCAGTTGGCAATCCGGAAGATCATATTCCTGAATTAGTGCTTCATCGAGGGGGCCAATAATTACTCCAGGTTCAGTCAATGTAGCGAATTGATCTCTTTTAATATTCAGAAAATCCAACAGGTCATTGTCGAAATCTTGACTCTCTAGATTCAATAGCTGAGTTGAAGATGCGTTAGTAACCTCATTGATCTTGCGACCCGTTAATCTGTAATACAGATAATCAGGCACGAGTAAGATTTGATCCGCTTGGGCTATTTCTTCTTCACTGTGAACATAAAGCTGATACAACGTATTAAATGATAACTGTTGAATACCAGTCTTTTCATATATAGTTTGAGGAGAAAAATGCTTAGCTACCTCATCCATAGCCTTATCAGTTCTACGATCACGATAAGCGTAAACCTCTTGAATACGGGTTCCCTCTGCATCCACAAGAACATAATCTACAGCCCATGTATCTATACCCAGCGTACACGCTGTAATGCCTTGCTTCTTGGCTTTCTGAAGCCCTATAATAATCTGCTCGAATAAATAATCTATGTCCCAGAAACAAGAATCCTCTTGTTCTATAAAACGATTGCTAAACCGATGAAGCTCCTCTAAGGTGAGGACGCCCTCTTGCAGTATTCCGCGTACTAACCGCCCACTAGAGGCACCAATATCAACGGCGATATGATTATTCATATAGAATCTCCTGTAAGCATCCCTTGCCCATAATATTGATCGATGGAAGGTAATACACATGCTTGCTCATTGCTTGACCAGCCTCCTAATGAGTTCAATAATCGTTGTATTCCGTCTGCTGCGCCTCAGGCTGGCCTCTGAATAGCAGCTGGGCCGGCCTTGCATCACATTAACTCGATTAATCTCTAAGGGAATTATTTCCTTCTTTATCGTATGCTTCTAAATCTTTGTTGTCAACATTATAAATATTATTTATGTTGTTTTTGTTTGTTTTATATCTGTTTTGTGAATATTATGGGAAAGTACAGATGTTTTTAAGTTGTTTTTATTGCAAAACACAGATATTAAGCGCTATGATTGTAAAATATAGCTTTGGAAAGGTGATTCCTATGCTTGCAGCCGAAAGACGAAAAAAAATAATAGATCTCGTCCATCAAGATAAACGTGTTCTAGTCTCCGATCTTAGTAAAATGTTTGAGGTCACTGAAGAGACGATACGCAGAGATTTGGAGAAGCTAGAGAAGGACGGCATCCTTAGTCGTACCTATGGCGGTGCTATGCTGAATCGCCATACGAATGAGGATCTGCCTTTTGTTACACGTAATGCCCTGAATACAGATATTAAACGGGGAATCGCCTTGAAGGCGCTCGATTTAATCAATGATGGAGATACATTAATGGTAGACCCAAGCTCTACAGCCTTTGAGTTTCTAAAATTGCTGGGAAACAAAAACAATCTAACCATCATCACAAATTCTATTAATATTTTGCATGAGTTCTCAAATTCAGGGATGGATATCATCTCTACTGGCGGTTCACTTCGTTACCGATCGTTGTCCCTGGTGGGACCAGTAGCCCATGACACCATTCAAAGATACAATGTGGATACAGCGGTAATCAGTTGCAAAGGAATGGATATGGAACGAGGCATCACAGATTCCAACGAACCGGAGTGTGAACTCAAGAAGTACATGCTACGACAAGCCAACAAGGTCATACTCCTGGCGGATCACACCAAATTCGATAAAACCGCTTTTACAAAGCTGGTTGAGCTTGGCCATATTGATTTCTTGATCACTGACCGTAAGCCTTCTGAAGCTTGGCTAAAACGTCTGAACGAGGACAATATTGAGGTTCTCTATTAACAGAGGTAGTAACATACTGAGCCTAATTTAAAAATGCCGTTCCCCAGTGAGTATGGGTGACGGCATTTGTTATATTTTTCATCCTTATCTTTCCGTAGAAACCCGAGAAATTGATTTTACATCTATGGAAGAATGAATATGATCTGATTGCTTTACTTGTGTAGAAGCCTTCTTCCTACAAATATAAACAAGCGCTGGCGGGAAATTTAACAGCACCCATTTAACACTCACAATATCAAAACGCTGCATTAATTCCTTCTTCATTTGAGGAAAATATTCAAAAGTGATGAACCAGCCACCCTCTTTTAAAGAAGATATGATTTGCTCAATGTAAAGCGTCCGATCTGAGGCTGAGAAATTCCTAAAAGACAAACTGCTTACAATGCAATCTAACTTCTCCAAACTTCTATTATGAATCGCAAGTCTTAGCCGCAGGCAATCGTTAAAAAAAATACGGTCAGGGAATTTAAGTCTTAGTTGATGACGAAATTCAGGATCCTTCTCAAACAGGAGCACATTCATCCCGGTCTCTTCCCCGCTTGGAATAAATCTTGTGATGGCTCCAGTACCAGCACCCAGCTCAGCTATATTATGCATTTGTTGCCACGGAATGATGTCGAGCATCGTTTTCGCTAGCCAGCGCGAACTGGGAGTAACACTTCCTAATTGTCGGGGCGCATGCAGAAATTTATACAGAAAATGAAGTCTTTCTCGAATTCCGCTTCGCATGTCAACTCCCCCTTATCGTAATTTCCCCATCTAACTCTAAAATATGTTAAAAAGGCTAAAGTCGTACTCGATCTATTCTCTCCATTTATTAATTTTTGCAAAACAAAAGCCCAAATCTCACCGCAGAATGAATTGCGAGGAAATTCGGGCTAATGATTAACATTAATTACTTCGTTTCAACGGCATGTCCACCAAATTCATTCCGAAGTGCAGCCACTACTTTACCCGTGAAGGTATCGGTCTCAAGTGAACGGTAGCGCATTAATAACGCCATCGCGATCACTGGTGTTGCAGCTTGCAGATCAAATGCGGTTTCGAGCGTCCATCTGCCTTCTCCGGAGGAGTGCATAATCCCTTTGATCTCATCCAATTTAGCATCTTTCGAGAACGCACGTTCAACCAGTTCCATCAGCCAAGAACGGATGACAGAACCATGATTCCACACCCGGGCGACTTCCTCAAAGTTGTAATCAAACTCACTCTTTTCCAGCACCTCAAAGCCTTCACCGATGGCAGCCATCATGCCGTATTCGATACCGTTATGCACCATTTTTAGAAAATGGCCACTACCAGCTTTACCGGCATATAAAAATCCGCTTTCCACAGCCGTATCACGGAAGATGGGCTCCACAACCTCCCAAGCTTCAGGATCTCCACCAACCATGTAACAAGCGCCGTTACGTGCTCCTTCCATCCCTCCGGATGTACCTGCATCCATAAAGCTGATTCCGTATTCCTTCAATTGCTCATATCGGCGAATAGATTCCTTATAATGCGAATTCCCCGCTTCAATGACAATATCTCCTTTTGATAACAAAGGTGTGATCTCAGCAATGACAGAGTCCACAACCTGATGTGGAACCATGATCCAAATGATTCTAGGTGTTTCCAATTGTTGGACCAACTCAGGGAGCGTTACTGCTCCACTAGCACCTTTAGCTTTCATTTCCTCTACAGCAGGTGCATTCAAATCAAATGCAACAACCTCATGTCCATGATCCAGCAAGTTCTGGCCCAAATTGAAGCCCATTTTTCCTAATCCAACTAATCCTACTTTCATGTAATTCCCCTCCGATATATAGATTCTTATGATGTAATTTCTCCAAAATTGGTAAAAAAAACAGGCAGGGGCTTACGCCCCTGGCCGTATAGATTCCTCTGTTGCTGCAACTTCTGCCTGAGCAGAGAGAACTTCTGTCTCCTGATCTGCCTCATCGAACCACCAGCGATCCTCACCCAATAGCTCCATAGCCGCATCTGGACCATATGAACCTGAAGCATAAGTATGAAGTGGCATAAGCCCCTCTTCCATCGCTTCCTGAATAGGTGTAACCCACTGCCAAGACAGCTCTACTTCTCTCCAGTGAGCGAAGAAGGTAGCATCTCCACGAAGTGCATCGAAGATTAGATTTTCGTAGGCTTCCGGAACATCTGAAGTACCCGCTTCATAAGTAGCGCGGACAGGCTCAAGCTTTCCTTTTTGCAGCTGATCTTTCGTGTTAAGTTGTAGCGTTATGGCTTCATTCGGTCCAATCTCGATAATCAGTAAATTCGGTACGTCATTTCCTTTATTCAAGTTATTACTATCATTAAACGGTTCTTTAAACTCAATAACAATACGTGTGGATTTCTCCTTCATTCTCTTACCTGTACGAACATAGAAAGGTACTTCATTCCAGAGCGGATCATCTATAAATAAACGCGCTGCGATAAACGTCTCATTTTGCGAGGATTGGTTAATGCCTGGCTCATTCAAATAACCTGCAACAGGATTCCCTTTGATTTCACCTTCTGTATATTGTCCACGGACAACATGTTTATTAACCTCATCTTTGCTAATTGGAATAAGATGCTCCATGACGTATATTTTCTTCCCACGGATTTCTTCAGGTGTACTGCCTTTAGGAAGTTGCATTGCCATCATCATCATCAACTGCAGCATATGGTTCTGGAACATATCACGAAGTGCGCCAGCTTTATCATAATAGCCTGCCCGCTCTTCAACGCCGACAGTCTCACTCGCCGTAATTTGAACATTCGCGATATATCTATTTTTCCACAGCGCTCTTAGCACTGGATTAGAATACTTCAGAACTTCTAAATTTTGCACCATCGGTTTACCTAGGAAGTGGTCAATCCGGAAGATTTCTTCTTCAGTAAATACGGCATTCAAGCTATCATTCAGCTCTCTTGCTGATTTCAAATCTGTGCCAAAAGGCTTCTCAATAATCAGACGCTTCCAGCCTTTCGTGGAACCCAGACCGCTTGAGTGAATATTAGCTGCGATTTCCTGGAAGAACTCAGGACCCACAGACAAATAGAACATCCGATTCTCCGGAATATTGAACAACTGCTCGCGACGTTTAACATGCTCCAGCAACTTGGAGTAATCTTCGGTATTCCCTACGTCTAGTACGCTATATTCAAAAGCCTCCAAGAACACCTGCAATTGCGGTGAGTCAACGGCTGGTTGTCTAGAAAAAGTCTGTAAGGATTGCAGTACTTGCTTACGGAAGGCTTCGTTCGAAACTTCTCTTCTTCCTAATCCAATCACGGAAAGAGGACCTGAAATTTGACCATCTAAAAAGAGGTTATATAGTGCAGGATAGATTTTACGTTTTGCCAAATCTCCTGTAGCGCCGAATAGCACAAAGGTTGATGATTCCACTTTCATT